>NZ_PUHY01000007.1 GCF_002967765.1 Blastopirellula marina
CTGCTCCGTGACACCGATCGCCTTGCAGGCCTGGGCAATCGTCTTGTCCTGAGAAAGAAGCACCTCCGCTTCGCGGAGATGCTGGATAATCTGCTCCGGCGTGAATCTTCTTCTAGGCATAAGAAATCTCCCTTCAAATGGGCAAGCATTCAGCAAAAACTAATTTACCGAATGGACGCGGGTGAAGGGGGCAGGTCAACCATGTAGGTCGCCAACTTGGACGATCGTCTCGACGCTAGAGTATGAACTTAATATCGGAAAGCAGGGCCGTCCATGTGGGCGGCCCTGCATCTGTTTCTTTAGGTATCAGCTGCTACTGTACAGATCCTACTTGACGAAGAATACGACGGTCTACGCTTAGATCACGGCTAATCTGATAAGCATTAGCAAAATAAATACCACCATTTAAACTTCGCTATTTCGGTGGTTCGTAATGGGGCCTCGGAATTTTTGGTACGTGCTTGCTGATGGTGGTTCATTTGCCATTCAAGAGGAGATGTGTGTTGGAAGTGTTTGCAACCACGTTGTCAATCTGACGCTTTTAACAGAAATCCTGGAAATTGTGGTCCGAGCTCTAAACCTCGTCTTCCGTTATCAAACGCAGGAATGCTTACTTTCAACGCTCGGACAGGCATTTCACAAGCTAATACTGGTTTTGAAACTAACGTGATCTCTTCTAGAATGTTGGCTTCGATGCGATGCTCGGCATCGTCGGCCCATTCACGGCGCACGTACAAAGCTCGGTCGATCAAAGCATGCTCTTTGGAACTGTGGAACTCCAGAAAAAGGCGGATCTGGCAGTACGCCCACCAACTTCTTGCCCTTCTTCAAGAAGCCAGTCTCGTCAATGAACAGCATGTCGCTCGTGTCATCTAGGTGCTCCATCTTTACTGCCTACAGATTTATCCTCGTTCCAATAGGATCGATCGATGAAGTGCTGAAGAGTCATCGGTGTCTGTTCGTCTAGTTCTTCAGCCAATTGTCAGCCGTGTTTCGCCTCGATACGGCTGATTAGGACTTGTAAATACCGTCTGACATGAGCCCGAAGGTCTCGCCGCGAAATCCGATCCGCAATCCAAAGAGAAACGGCTTATTGTTCATCGGCCTATTTCTTTACATCCTGAATCGTTGGCATGCTTGCTTCTCCGGAAACGATCGGAAGAGCGTTTCTTGGACCAGAAAATCAAGGAAGTCCAACCGATGTACTAACTTGAGAGCAGCCCTGTTTCTAGTATGGATGTGATTACTTAAATGAACCACAACCAAGGACTAACCATGACAAATGTACAAAAACACCTTCACGGTGATGAGCCCCGGGATGCCCTTCAAATCACCTGCTAGGACGAGCGGGGCATATAAGGTCATAAGCGTCTCTATTCCGGGCACCGTCTCAATCTACTAAAACGGAACGCTGGCAACGCCGTACGCGACTGATCAACGGCACTACTTTCTGTGTATGACTGTCAGTTCAATTTCCGAGACGTAGGCAAGTTAAAATGATTACGAGTAGCATGAGAAAAAGCGAGGATTGGAACCTGTCGGTGAGGTATGAATGGTTATATTCACAGAAGCTGTACTGCAGACTTGGATTGGAGCAACTAACGCGAAAATGTATTTAACTAAGAATAGTCTCGCCGCTTGTCATTCCCCGGTTCGATATAGAGAACAATTATTGGTGTATGCGCCCGTAATCCAACATGGTAGTGGGCCGATTTGCCGTGAATCCGGAGTTTCCGTTGGTCGCCCCCATTCGATTGCTGGCGCAGGCTTCAATAGAAGACTGATGAACAGTATTCGATGTCTCAAGACTTCTTGATTAGCCGCTGACGACAACGAAGACCGACTAAACTTGCTAGACCTGTCAGGATGAGTAGTGAAGAACCTGGTTCGGGAACGACATCGGGCACGGTGTTCACACCGGTGAGGTTTATTTCGTAAGAAGCGGGAAGAGGAATCCGACCAGGGTCGCCATCATATTCCCAATTACTCAATGGATTATTACCACCTGGCGAAATTGGCCCGAGTACTTTACCAGTTGAACTGAGGTCGAATAGATCTGGGAAGATCCGACCCGTTACGCTCTTCGGATAATCACCAGCAAAAGCAATTCCAATGTAGTAGATGCCCGGGGATCCAGAGACTGAATCGCTCGGAATCGTGGCAAAAAGCTCTGGCGGAGTAGCAAAAACATTGTCACCATTGGACGCCAAGCCGAACCCCTTGCTGTCAAACAGGAAGAGATCGGTATCCAAAGCGGCGCTGTTTTTTGTTGTCGCAGAGAAGATGCTGAAATCTTCGATGTAGATCTTAAAGAGATCGACGTCCTCGTAGCCGAGAGTAGCACTCGATTCGATAGTACCGATAATCGAAGTAATCTCGTCCATGCCCGAGATTGCTTGAGCGGTGCCTAGCGATTCTCCAGCATCACCTAGTTCGCTCCATAGGATTTCTGCTCGAGAGATGCCTGTCATCCCGAAGAGCAAAATTGGAAAGACGATGAATAGATTGTTTCGGTTTCTGGACAATGTCATGAGGTCTCTCCGGGAAGAGTGCCACCAACTGATTGGTCTTGATGCAACCCTAAAGCTAATATCACATGTTGATCCGCGTAAATCCACTCATCAACGCAAACGGGAATTCGCAGGAAGCTAGTTTGTCGTAGTCTCGTATGCCAACGCCTAGCGTTATGAAGACTAAGGTTCTTCGCCATAACGGAGTCGCCATTCAAGATAGTCAGCATCGTCGATGTCTCCATCTTCGTCCATGTCGAACACTTCGTCGTAGATCTCGTCGCCCTCAACGCTGCCATGTCGTTCGAACAAAAGGTTTCGATCTAAGGTGTCTACCATCGCGTCACCATTCCAGTCAGCCATGAGTCGGTGGAAGTCATGGGTTGCAAACGCATCATCAATTAAATCGTTGTCGGTAAGTGTTGTGCCAGTCGCGCCGATCACCAACTCTGTATCGAGTTTCAACTGATAATAACTGTCATCGAGCATTGTTGACGAAGTGCCGCCAAAGCCGTCCAAGGAAAGATCGATTGTCAACGCATTCAGGTTATCGTCGTACTGGAATCGACTTGTTGTCAAATCAATTTGTATATCACTGTAAAGTCGCACGGCCTGCAGGATCGTGCCGTCAGAGATTAGTTGCGCCAAATTTGTACTTCGATTGAAATAGATCGTGATCTTTTCGATATTCGAGCGTTGGGCATCTCCATCATTAATCACAACTTGTTCAATGGCCAGGGAATTATCTTGGGATTCCAAGGTAAACGACTCGGTTTTGGCATCGTTCCAATTCCCGGCAAGGTCGGCAACCTGCGTACTGACTTGCATGACGTTGACCGTTCCCTCGGAGAGTTGATCCCCATCCTGGCCATAGAAATAGCGAACAACTCCATCCCCCAGCAATTCAACAGCATCGATGGTGACTCCCGCGATCGTTACGTCATTGACGTCGAACGTGGTCGGATCGATTCCGGCGAGACCCGAATCGCCCCAAGTCACGTCGACGAATCCGGGGTCTTGGGAAACGACTGCTTCGTTCTGGGGAGCCAAAAGTGTTCCGGTCGGGGCTGCCGTATCGAGACGGAATGTGGAAACGAACTCCGCGCTCGTGTTTCCTGCCGAGTCCGAAGTTGCTCCGTTTAGGAAACGAACGTTGACGATCCCATCCGGCAGGCTTTCGCCAGTGTGATCATAGAAGTAGCGGTAGATACCATCGGATTGGAATTCAACGGCGTTCGGTGTAATCCCGCCGATGGTCACATCGCTTTTGTCTACGGTCGATACGCCGAATGCCCCATACCCAGGATTGTTCCAGCGAACATCAATGTATCCCACGTCCTCGTTGATGAGTGAGTTTTCGACCGGCGAAAGCAACTCTGGGATCGGCGGAGAATCGTCGAAACCAAAGCTATAAACGCTGCCCCCATTGAGGTTGCCGGCGGTGTCGCGGACTTGACCCGGCACCAACTCGACCATGATCTCACCGTTCGGTAGCGACTGGCCATCATCGGAGTACCAATACCTGGTACGACTGTTGCCAAGTGCCTCAAAGCGATCGATGGATACTCCGGAAATGAGAATGTCGTCGAAGTCGAACGATTGTGCGTCGAGCACTGACTGCCCGAGGTCATTCCATTGAATGTCGACATAACCGACATCGGAATTGATGGTGGTATTGGCAACTGGGGCCAACAATTGGCCTGTCGGAGCTTGCGCGTCGACCCAGATAGTCAATCCTGCCTCGATAATCTGTTCCCCGATTGTCGATCGGATGGTAGCCAGGTTCTCGCCATCTTGCAGCTGGATATCGGCAAGGGTGAAATTGCCTTCCGCGTCAGCAATTGCCGAACCATCGTCGAATCCGTCGTTATCGGTATCGATGAGAATACTCGAGTTAGGCCGTGTTTTGCCCGAGAAGGTAACGTTGGAATATTTGGTGAGGTTATCGCCGACAATTCCGGAATCGCTGGCTGGATCCAGTTCAAAGTCAAGATTCAGGATCTCACTGGTCAACAAACGCACGTTGTCGATTTCAACCCTGCTATTGGCTTCGCCAAAACCGAGCAGATCGAAGTACAGCAAAGCGGTTGTCCCTGCCGCCACCTGGTCGAGTGAGACGGTTACCGTGAAAGAACGGTTAGGAGCGATGGTGGAATCCGATTCGATGTTGGGAATGGATACATCATCGCTGAGCAAGATGTCTCCGCTTGTTTGCAGATTGAGGAATGCATCCGAACCTGCGTAGTCAATCTGCGAGACAAGTGATTGCCCTGTCATTGCATTGAGAATGGCTGCCTCGAAGGCATCGTGTGGCCCGGTGGCATTCTCTCCGAACGAAAAACCAATCATGTCAAACTGAAGAGCGGTTGTGCCTTCCGGAATGATGAACGCCTGGCGAACGGTTGATTGGCTGCGGGCGTTTTCCTCCAAGATCAAAGTGCCGTTGTCGATGGATGCGGTGCCAGCGAATTCCCAATGGGGAACTGTGTTGCTACCAGTCATGGCGAAATCGCCGTTCAGTATTTTGCTTTGCAGATCATCATTGACTGCCATGGGTAAGGCCGCCGTGAGCATGCTCGCGACGCTGTGGTCGGCCAGTGGTTGATGCGAAACGTAAATTGGTCGAGTAATTTCATCAATCACTGCCAACAAGTCCATCAGTGATATGCGGCCGTCCTGGTTCACGTCGGCTGTCGTAGATGCATTCGCAAAAGTTGCGTTGCCTGCACGGTATTGCTGCGCGAGGATATCCACCAGCATTTGGACGTCACTTTCAGCAACTCGCCCATCGTTGTTCAGGTCTCCCCATGTTGCTGAAAGCGTTGAATCAGGACCATTCGCTTCTGTCCCGGAATCCGAGTTCTGGTCGTCGACCGACACATCGGCAACCGTGGGCAGACGTCGCGTGCCAGGCGATAGTTCGCCCGACATGATCGAAGTCGTGCTCGCCGAAGTATGGGACAGCCCTAAAACGTGCCCGATCTCGTGCCCCAAGACCGTGAGAAGGTCCATCTTGCCAAACGCCTCGCTCCCCTCCAATTCAACAAACTGCTGGGCCTGTTCATCCCATTCGAATTCCTCGTTCGTTTCTGGAGTGGCGTCGATGAACCAACCGTGCCCAGCGGCGTTAAGGTCCAGCGTGATCTCCTGGCCGGAGACGAGGGCTAGATATCGTTCGGCAAGTTCATCGAATTGAATGGTTATTGAATCCGCGGCTGTGACAGGGAGTTGGCCACCGTCGACCGCGGACCAAAGGCTTAAAGCATAAGACTTAGCGAGATCGGCTTGGTGCGCATCAACAGCGCCCAAGTCGCCGGCCGAGGGTTCCAAGCTTTCGCCCGATGAGGACAGCGGCTGGGAACCGGCTTCGTAATAGGAGGCGTTTGCGGGAGAGATGAAGGTAACGTTGTCAATCCAAAGGTTGCTTTCAGTAGCCTCGCCTCCAGCCTCAAGGGCAAATCGGACAGTCACGATTCGATCTGATAAGGATTCAGGGATATCTACTCTTTGGCCGTGGAAATTATTCGTTGGTGTACGAATGTCAATCGTTGTGCAATGAGAAAGTAGTGGCCCTTCTAGCTGATCTGAATCAGAGATACAAACGCTGAAGACATCATCCTCACTAGCGTCCGCTACATACAATTCAAAATGGAGTGATGTTACACCCGAGGGTAAATACATTCGGTTATGCTCGATTGCATTCTGTTCAGCTGAACTCAGAAGTGTTGCTACATGACCGTGCTTTTCAGCGACCTCCAGCGACACCGGTCTAGTTCCATAAGCTTCTCCCAAGCCTGGCCATTCCGGAGGCTTGTTCTCCCATAGCTCCTGAAGTTCTCGCAAGTCTAGAATCCGATTATCTCCCTCAATGGCGGTGCCAGGGTACTGTTGATCGATATTGGCGATGACAGTCATTCCTGTCCCACTGAAGCCACCGTGAAATGACCAGCCTGGAATAGCTTGATGCTGCGAGTACTGATTTCCTTCATCGGAACTTGTGAACGTTGTGAGGGGAAAACGTGAAACGTTTGATGTGCCAAACTCGAAACTTCCATTAAAAATGCTTGGTACCTTTGCGCCAGAAACTACGACTTCCTTATCAATATCTGTAACTTGTTGAGTGGCCGGGTGCGTATTATCGACGGCATTGTCACCCAAAAGAATTGCGCGGGGAATAGTTGCATCGGAAGGTCGTCTTTCGTCGCCACCACCTGTGGTTGTGAAGAACCAACCTGTTCCGCTACCTTCCCACGGTGCATCGATGTCTGCATAGATCCATCCGTCGTCGGTGGATTCACCGGCAGTGTACCAGGGGAAAGTTGGAACTAGAAAGGGTAAGTCGCTAATTGCCTGCCCTGCATTGGTATTGCCTAGATTCGCGTATGCCTGTGCGTCGTACTTGGTACGTATAATGGGCTCAATGCCCGTCGTAAACTCCTTGATTCCAACGTCAATGGTACCGGCATACCATCGCCAGACACGACTATGCGGTCCAACCCCAATTTCACCAGGAAATTCCAACTCAAAATACGCAAGCAATTCTTTAGAAGATGAAATCAATCCATCTTGAATGGCCCCTTTCGGCCCATCAATAAGATATCCTGCGGCCGAATCTAAGGCGATCTTATCTAAAGCGGATTGCAATTGCCTGAATGCATCATCCGCCCGAAAGCCAGAACGATTGTTTAGGCTGATATTCATGTCTGCATCGAGTAACCATCGTCCGTTCGGAGTTAGACTCGCTACGTGTAGGAAATTACTCTCGGAAAGGATCTGGTAATAGTTGTCCGCGAAGTCAACATTCTCCCATACTCTCACCTCTGGCTCCTGGAAGTCGCCCCAGGCTGCTCCGCCGATGGCAAGGTTTTCTTGGGGGAAATCGTGTACGTCAAGCGTCGTCGAATGGATGGACGGAATGTTTGGAAAGTAGGTTCCTAGTCTTTGCAACGCTTCGCTCGTGACGATGGTACCTCGACTGTGCGAGATGAAATGAAAAGGTGAGTCAAAGATTTGATGCTCTATATTCAAGTCGGCGAGCGCAGCAAACAATGCGTCACCCGCTGCCTCCGTGAACCCTGAGTCGTCGATATCGGATTCGGTGATCCAATCAAAAACTAAAGCCAAAGCTTTCCCAGGTTCAGGTGTATCACCAATCCATTTTCCCGTTTTCGGCTGATACCGCAGGACGGCACCTCCTCCGCTGGAACCGATGACAAGATCGGCCATCTCCTCAAAGTGAGCGATCGAGGTCGGCTTATCGCGTGCCGTTGAGGGAACGAACCCATGAACGAGCACGGTGACGTTGCTAAATGATGCGCCGGAAACGGGATTTTCGGCAGGTTCGACGACAAAGGGGGCCGAAGCGCGAATTGTTCTTCCGTAATTTCCTGGTAACTTGGCTTCAATCCCCCAATAGTAAACTTGCCCAGCTGTCAGTTCCCGAGAGACGGGAAGCTGATAGAATCCATCGTCGGCAAGTTCTCCGTTTACAATCCGATTAGGGTTTCCATCCACCTTTTTTCCTTCTTGGAAGAAAACCTTTTCACGAACGGATGTCCAAAAATCACTTGATGGAAAAAGTCCACTTTCATCATCCACACGAACATCGGATGGGAACAGCCCACTTCCTTCTGGGAGAACGCTGACGAAGATGCGATATTCGGTATCTTCTGGAAGGTTTATCCCCTCCCATTCAAAGCGGGGCTTAGTCTTGTCTGTTTGGATCGGCGAAATGAGGTCAATAGCAAAGTCGTTCTGAATGGCAATACCGTAAGGATGGTTCCCGATTGCAAGCGGTGCTTTTTCTGAATGTGTTACAAATTCGTAGGTGAAATCGGGGGATGCTGGATTGACTTGCAGTGCGGCACGAACGTCGATTGCCAGGTTGCCGTCTGTGTCGTGGGAACCACCAACGAGGTCGTTGATGGCGACGCACTCGTAAATGGACGCTCCACACGCTTCTGAATCGCTATCTTCGGTACCAAGTTCAGCCGCGATTGCATCGACGTCGTAAATGAATACCATTCCGTGTTCGAATTGTGGATCTTCCGGATCTGAGGGGATCTTGAATCGCACCGAAGAATAGGTGACATAAAGTTGACTGCCATCTGCTGTCAACTTGAGATCCATGGGAAATCCACTTGGAATCGGACGAGTCGCGGCGACAAGCTCCGGTTCCCCTTTGAGCCCCAACGGGTCCTTGATGATTCCAATGTTACTGCCACCGTGATAGTTTGAGACCAATTGTACGCCTGGGGGGACGGGGCTTATGCGTACTCCGTGACTTCGTACCGGGTTGCCAAGATTTCGAAGCCCCACCCCATCAATGTAGGCGAAACTTGCTTCTGGGATGGTGACACCTGTCACGAAGGCGTACTCCATATCGGGCGTAATAACGATTTCGCGGGCATTCTCAACGTCGAAATTGTCCGGGTTAACTCCGAGTTTCAGGTCAACGTATGCGCCAACACTCCATTGTTCGCCACTACGTTTGAGCACGCCAACTCCTTTAGAGTCTGGTCCTTTGTAGTTGGTGAAAACAAACTTATCTGGATCGGGTGTCGAGCTAAGTCCATGGGGCAAACTTTCGACTTCAACCCGAGCTTTTTCTTCTCCCATGTGTGACGGAACCTCGCCAAACGCAAGCGTCTCGTCGGGTGACGGCTGGGGATCAATATTGACTACCAGGATAGAACCGTTGCCGAACAACTTTCCAACATAGTTTTTCGTTTCCGGCGCTGTCGCAATCAACTCGAGCCCATCCGCCGTGATGGCAAGACCACGAAGACCCATGCCGTGCCCACCCTCGACAGGAATCAATTGTTTGCCCGACTTTTGTAGAACTCGATGATAACTCTGGGAGGATGGGTCGATATCGATAACGTAGAAGCCGTCTTTCGTGCGATCTGATACGTAAGCAAAGCGATTATCCGGGCTCAGAATAATGTGACTTGGATCCGCTCCAAGTGGAAGTTGGATCTTGGTAGATCCATTCGACTCTTTCTTTCGCAACTTTTCCAAATCCGTGTCATCTTCCAGCACCGGCTCATCTGGCAACACATCCAATATTTCACGACGAGTGATTGTGTCGATGACCCCGATCGCGGGTGAATCCCCTCCGACAACGAAATAAGCTCGCGTGTTGTCGTCGGATACGGCGATGTGCCGTTGCGTACCGACGGCATTCGAAATTGGAATGGCTCCCTCGATTTCGTACTGATTGTTATTCGATATTGGGTCTCCATTGTTGTCTATGAAGCGTGATCTCGCATCGATCACGGTTATGACGCGTTGGCCCGCGAACTCACCTCCGCTTGCTTGGGTCTCCATATCTTTTTGAGTAACAAACGCATATCCACCTCGTGCTGCGAGCTTCAATGAATTGCTATCTCGGACCTCAATGACTTCTCCATCCCAATCTTTAGTGTTTTCATTCCATGCTCTAGTAGTTCTCCGAATGGAAATCGACGAAGTCCCAAGTACGATGTTTGTAGGCACCTTTAAGGTGACTATGGTTGGTAGATGGACGTCGACGCTTTCATCGGATCCCAGCACGATAACGTCTTTACCACCAACCACCGTATCTTCAACGTCGGGCCCGCCCACCTGAAAGACAACGGAAATCTCGGTATCACAACTCAGCGGTCGACCGGTGTAGCAAAAGTTCTCCCCAAGTAAGTTAAGACGTAATTCCTCGCCACTTCCTGACAAATACGCTTGATTTAGAACCGGTTGACGGCCTATGACGTCAAATGGCGAAACCTTGTTCGCAATGAATTCTTGTATTTCTTCCGCATTGGTCACGTTTACGGCGATTGGGGTCGCTTGCGATACTGTAGAGTTGAACTGTATGACCTCCATCTCGTGGGTACCAATAAGCGCGTGAGCGTATGCTGCCGCTGCCTTGAATCCCACAAGTCCGGGGTGGAATTTCGCTCCGATGGCAAATACCGTAGAGATCGCACTGAAGCCTTTATCCGCAAGCACTACACTCTGGGTCGCACCGTCTTGGAGAATTGCCGCGGGCACTTTCACATTGGCGACTCGCCAGTCCGTTTGATCCTCTGGGCAGGCGTAGACGTAGCGCCCCGTATCTTTGACGAGATCAAATGGTGGCGATGTTGTGCGAGCAAAGCCGTCATCACCAACGACGGCGACATCCACTTGAAGTAACACGGGAAAGAGCTGGCCGTTTTCGTCGGGAATTTCGTCAACCCGATAGATAAAGATCAAGTCACCCGGACTACGATCGGGAGAAACCGGTATCGTTAGCTGGATGGGTTGGGCGAGCGTTGTGTCGCCTAGATTAATTTCATGCGCCCCCTGGAAGATAAGCGTATCAGGCAAGGTTGCCGGCAGTGCGTCTTCTGCAATAGGCGTAATGCTGACGTCTTTCGCCTCCGACAACGCGTTGGGAGGTATCTTCAGCAGTGCACCATCACTAGCTGCGAGAATGGCGCCTTCGGCACCAACAGATTGCGTTCCGACAAGTGGAGCACTAATGGAGATCGGGATTACTGATTCCGTGGGCCCATTGATCACGATGATCTGAGTACTACCAATCCCATTGGCGGTAACGATGCCATCAGGCGAAACGGATGCAATATTCGGATCGACGACAAAATAGATCGTCCCAACATGCTGGGTGAGATCTACGGTATCCGCAAACGTGATTGATAGTGGCCGCTCTTCCGCGACCGGAAGCGCGATGGCTTGGGGATAGCTATCGATGCCGCGTACCGCCAAAAGCAGGCTATCGTCGTCCAATTCAACATCGACGCCCACCGCGGTATAGGTACTGATACCGTCTCGTGCCGCGGAGAGGACCGCGTTGCCGGGGGACTTGGCCAGGATCCGACCGGTTTCGGTGACAGAGAAGATGTCCGAATTGCTCGATACCAGTGACACGTACGACAAGGGCAACGGAACATCGGCCTGGTCGGTAAACTGGCCGATGAGTTGGACGGCAGTTGCCTGACCGCTGGCCAGAAGTGGATTTCTTTCGACAAAGTCGAGATGCGTGAGCGGGGCATCGCTGACATTAATGGATATGGTCCCGACTTCCGATTCATTGTAGCCGTCGAAGGCAACAAAGCTGACCGTGGCAATTCCGTCGAAGTTCGCGGCAGGTAGGAAAGCGATCGAGCGGGCACCATCGGTCAGGGTAGCGGTTCCCCCATTGGCCGAGATGAGACGATAAGTGACGAAATCCCCCTCGGCATCCACTGCCAACTGCTGCGTGCCGATAGCGACTTCCAGGTCTTGGTGAGTTTTGGTCGCTGCATTTTCAGGGGTAGGCGGCTGGTTCGCCGTAAAGAGGAAATTGTTGGAAAGGATTTGAACGTCACTACGATTGATGGTTCCACTACCATCCAAGTCCCATTCAGCCTGGTAGTTGGGGTCTGCTTGTGCGGTACCTAGCAACGCTTCGAGTTGCTGCAGGTCTGTTAATGTGACCGATCCATCAGCGTCGACGTCTCCGGCAATGAAGAGCTTCAAGTTGTATTCGCCGCTCGGATTGGAAGCTTCGGCCGCCACGTTAAGTGCGTGGATGCCGGATCGATCGATGGCGAATAGTGCGTAGGAATGGTCGGAAGAGGTTGCCGACGCCACGGGGGACAGCCCTTCAATCTGTGGTACAGAAGGGGTCAGCGTGCTACTAGCCGACTCGATCAAAACGCCAATGAGGACTTTTCCACTACTGGTCGAGCGAAGTTCTGAGTCCAACACATTGAACAAGTAGGTATGTGTTTCGCCGTTTGCCAGGCTCCCCGCAGTGCTTGTGTTTGCGAAACGATACGATGTGCCCAAGGTGCCGGTGACAGGGGTTGTCGTAAGACTTGGTTCGTATCCAATGACTGCCCCAGCGTTTGCTGATTGAATGACCGACAGCCGACCAGATTGATCCGAGCTATATCCGAAGCGTTGCGTGTCACTTGTCTGGCTGTGGCGAACGGCAGTGAGGTCACCAGCTGGTGCGTACTCGTAAGTGACGGTCTCGCCCGACGTTGACATGATCTGGCCGATGCGTCCTTCCGCTTCAGGAATGATGGTCGCACTTTGACCGTTGGGACCGAAAATTCCGGAGTCACTTAGGATGAACGTTTTGCCTGAGGGGGTGATGATCCGTTGCGTTTCTCCGGTTGGGGAAAGCTGATACCGGGTGCCGTCGTTTGCGATCAGCGTGAAAGCCGAACTCGCGAACTCTTGATGGGCAGGATTGTAGGGAAGTGCACTGCCGAGTTCGTAGAAGCGATTGCCCGCTAATGTTAGTAACGCAGCCGAGGATTCAAGTTGATAGTCGACACTTGCATCGGCAATCCAGTGAGGGCGATAGATCTTGGCACCGGTAACAGATTCTGCCTGAGGAGCAAAGGTGAATCCCACTCGCTGACCGTCCGGCATAGTGAGATAGAGACGAGTCCCATTGGTGTACGGTGTGTACGTCCCCAGCGACTCATGCCCGGTAAGAGGCGTATCGGTTTCAATCCGGAAGTCCCGTTCTGCCCATGACCAGCCGTTGCCAAAACTTCCGGAAGTTTGCGATTCCAAGGAGTCGTAACGTCGGGTGATGGTCAGAGACTCATCACCGAAAGGTACGGTTAGATCGATATACGTGTTTTTATATTGCTGAGATTTCGTAAGCGAATTGGTTTCAATGGGCACTTCGACGGTTGTGGTTCGGCCATCGAAATCGACCGCCGTTAGACGCAACCGATATATGCCGTTGGAGAAGAGAGCAGGATTGAGCGTAGACAACACCCCGTTGGTTACCGTGTTCTCTCCCGTCGCGAGGCCGACAAATTGGTTGCTTTGTCCCGGGGCGATTTCGAGACTCCACTGATCGAGATTGGCATCCGTAACGGTAGCAACGACTTCCGACAGGGAAAGAATCCGTGCGTGATCCATGGTCGGGTGGAACGACACCACGGGGGCCTCGGTGTCGGTGCCAGAACGGACCTTAATCGTCGCCGCTGCCTGTCCCGTGTTTCCGAGAATGTTCGTTGCTGCTGCTGTTACGGCGTACTTGCCGGCTTGTGCTGGTATAAATTCGCCACGACCGTTCTCGTCGATCTGAATGGGCTGGCCGTCGACTTCGATAACGATATCCGTCACGGCGACGAAGCTGTCGGTTTGGGCCCTGACTTGAACGCGTTGTCCTAGGATTACGGGAAAGCTTGGGGTGAGAATTAAATTCACGTAGGGGACTTCAAGCGTTAACCCTGCCCGCAAGTAGGCGGACTTGGAAACGGTTGCCACTCCATCGGAAAGCGAATACTTGACGACATAGTCACCTACCTGGCCGGGACCAGGGGTCCAAGTTACTACTCCCGTTTCCGTATTAAGAACGGCACCCGCGGGAAGCCCGCTTGCAGAATAAGTGAGGTCGGCATTTGCGTCAGGGTCCGTCCCGATTACGGAGTAGGTAAGCATCTGGCCGACAACTACGGCCTGATTACCCACTTCGATGGCTGGGCCCTGATTCTGATTAACGATCGAGATCAGAACATCGAGCGAATCGCTGGCCCCAGAGGGATCGACGACGGTGATGGGGATGACGTAATATCCCGCCTGTTCGAATGAAGGTGTCCAGAGGAATTCGCCGGTATTGACATTCAGTTCGGCACCTTCTGGCAGCGAATCCGATTGATACAACAATGAGTTATTATCAAAATCATCGGCAACAATTGAGAATGTAAAAAGTTCTCCTTCGTAACCCGTCTGTAGGGTAAGCGGAACCAGAATCGGAGGCTGATTCTCGTTTTTCACCACGATTTGAACGGTTTGCGTAGTCGTCAAATTGCCGTCGGATACCGACAGAATGATGTCCTGATAGGTGCCCGCATCAAATAGATTGGGAGTCCATGATAGGACGCCGGTCAATGGGTCGAGCTTAGCGCCGAATGGCAAGTTCGGACTGGAGAAGTAGAGCGGGTCACCATCGGGATCGTAAGCCGATAGGGAAACGGAATACGCTTGTTCCTCGCGAATGGTGATATCCTGGATCAGGTCAAGGACCGGTATCGCATTAGATTCTCGGACCACGATACGAATGGTCTCTTCCGATGCCAGCTTGTTGCCGAGATCGCCATTGCCGCTATCCTCAACTCGGAAAGTGATATCGTGGAAACCGATGTCGGCGATGGTTGGCGTCCAGTTAAATGTCGCTTTGCCATAAGTCAATTCGGGAGACAAAGATGCGCCGTTTGGTAGACCTAGCGTACTGAACACGAGCGTGTCTTCGTCCATGTCGGACACATCCAGGATAAATGTGAAGGGATCTTCGACTACCGCCACTTTGTCACCGATGGCTGACAGAATCGGAGGTTCATTCGGCGATTCGATGGTGACCACAAAGGTGTAGCTGACCGTAAAATCTTGGTTGCCATTGCCCGATTCAGCAGCATAGAGCGTGATAGGATAACTACCTCGGTCGTTGACTCCTGGTGAAAATACGAACTTGCCGGTCCCGTCGCCAAACGCTTCAAACGTTGCGAATTCCGGAATGGGATACCCTGGCAGGCCGGTAACGTGCAAGCTTATCGGGTCGTCGTCTGCATCGATTGCTTCGATCGCCAAGTCAAGCGTATCACCTCGCTGTAGGGTGATGTTCTCAATTGGCGTGATCTGCGGCGGACGATTCGCATTGGTAACGGTAAGGCTGATGGTGGTAGTTACTGTTTCGACTACTCCGGTGCCATCCCCGTCATCGGAAGCTTGCACGGTGAACTGATAGCTGCCCGCATCCGAGTAGCCTGGAAGCCAAGTGAACGTTGCCGTGTCCGGATCAAACGAGGCACCCTCAGGGAGGCCGAAGGCCTGGTAGGTGACAGAGGGGGTAGAGGCGTCGTAGGCTGTCAGGCTTCCGTCGTACAGTCGTTCAGGGAAAACAAAGGAAGGATTATCGGGATCGAATGCTTGGATACGAAATTCGATGAATTGGCCTTCCTGTCCCAGGATGGCATTTTCATTGGAAAAGTATGGTCCTGCGTTCGCGTTTTGAATCGAAATGTTCGTTGTGGCGTAGGATCCTAAGGTCCCATCACTGACCAGAAAATTCACCTCGTAGTCGCCAAACTGATTGAAATCTGGCGTCCAGGTGAACAGGCCTGACAACGGATCGAAGCTTGAACCTATGGGCAGCCCCAATCCACGATAGTCGAGCGCGTCACCATCGACGTCCGTTCCTAAGACATTGAAGCGAATCGTTTCGCCTTCTCGGCTGATCAACGTCTCCGGGGCTGATATTTGTGGAGGTTGATTGACTTGGCTTACCAGAAACATTGTTGAGGCAGAGGTTTCCAACTGGCCATCGGACAGAAAGATTCGGATCGAGCCGTAAGTGCCCGCCTGGTGATAGCCTGGTTCCCAGCTAATCGTATTAAGCGAAGGGTCAAAAATTGCGCCAGGCGGTAGATTCTCTACCCATACGACGACGTCGTCGCCGTCGACATCATTAACGGTCAGGTTCAGCTCGATGAAACCTCCTTCCTGACCAACAATCGCAGCCGGAACCGGGGCTAAGGATGGGGCGTGGTTGCCTCCTTCGACTGAGATCGTAAACGACTGCGATTTGAAACCACCTCTTGTGTCGTAAGCTCTTAAGACGACATCCGCTTCAACCGGGCTGTCCTCGTCAGGCGTCCAATGCATTGCGCCGGTTGATGGATCGAGTTCGAGGCCGTCTGGCCCGGTGTAGAGTACGTAGCCAACAACACTTCCATCGGGATCGGATGCATGGGAATTGTAGATGTATTGTTCACCGACTTTGGCTTCGAGCAGTGGTGACGTATCGAAGACGGGTGCCATATTCGTCGTCGGCAGAGTATAGATCCCATGCTCTATCGAAAGCTGTTGCCCTTCCGGATTGAAAATCGTAATCGTCTGAGAAGTGATTGATTCGCCTGAGCGCAGGAGGCCATCCGGGAGATCCGACGAAAGATCGAGTAGCCAGTAGTCGTCCGTTTGTTCCTGGCCTGCCGGGACCGGATAACCAACGAACCATGGTTGGTAGTCCAGGACTAAGAACAGTGGCAGTGCCAAATCGAAATCACTCAGATTCGTGACGGTTACGTCATACGACACGGTTTGTTGGAGGCGATCGGATCGCGACCCTGAGAACTCGATGTCGACGAGGGCTGAAAAGTCAGAAACCGTCGTGAAGTGGGTCGTGTAGGCCGACTCCATCTCGACGCCCAAATCACTCTGCAGTGTTGAGGCAATGGTCAGCGTGTACTCGTCTGGCTGAAGGGCGGATGTTGCCAGAATGACGGAGTGATTCGCCGCGTTGTAAATGGCCGATGAAATATCGATCACGCCAGAGGATGCACCGACGAGCGAGTAAATTGAGGGATTCACTGCCGAGCGCACGTCGTTGTCCGGACCGATAAACATCGATTGGTCAAACGTGATGGTGATCGACCCCAATGGTAACGCCGCGATGCCATCTTGAGGCGGGTTCGTATAGGCGACACGTGGTGCGATAATCGGAGACAGAGCATCGACCTGATTGGATTGACTCAATAGAATACGACCGTCTGGCGTGGCCCGGACGATATCTCCTCGTGTCCCTCCCGACGCGACTACCACTCTTTGCAGTGTGGCAAGATCGACCATCGTCAATTCACCACCACTGCCGGCGAGTCGCCCCTGGTTGCTCGAAACAAAGAGGAGCCCCGCCATTTGCGATCCCTCTTGTCCGAATGTCAAACTATCGATGGGGCTATCGAATTCGACGACAGGTTCCGGTTCTCCGAATTGATCGAATTTGACCACCATATCGCGCTGCGGCCACGTAACGCCCCACAGTTCTCCTTCGGGGCTGAACGCCAGATTGCCAACACGAAGTTCACTGAAAAGTTGGAACGTGCCCGCGACGGAATCGAATTTCGCGACACCGTCAGTCGTTGAGACGTAAATCTCATCGGTAACGGGATCGATTGCGACCGATTGTGTGATGCCTTCTCCATATTCGTCCAAGATGTCACCGCTCGTAGCATCCAGCAGTAACAAAGGACCGCCACCTGTTGCTGCCCACAGTCTCCCTTGCGAATCGAACGCCAGATCGAACACCGGGTGGGAGAGTTCCTTGATCGGCTGGCCGACGTTGCCACCTTCAAGGGAGACTTCATAGAGGAGATTTCGGCCAGCTCCTCCACTGATGAGCACGCGACTGTTCTCGCGAACGGCGATCGCCATTGGGCCAATACCGGCTTCGCTTGTCGGTATTCCGTAGGCATACGCCCGCGACGTAAATGGTCTTAGAACCGATCCGAATTCGGACGGCTGCGATGTCGTAGCCGAGGGAATACCAGACTGGACAGCTAAGAAAATCTCATTGGTTGATGGCTCAGCCGACGGCTCGGGAGGGGTGCCGGTAAGCAGGGTACTTGTCTCTTGGAAATATTCGGTGCTGCCGAGGTTTGCCGATGTGCCATCAGCAGGAGTGGAGACACCCCGAGGTGGTGCCTCGCGATTTCCCGCATTATCGGTCGCGAGAACGAGGAATTGGTAGCTGCTACCTGCTTCCCCGCGAAATGTGGCATTGTCGATGTGGGTTTGGCTCAACCATATTTCAAAGCTTCCGCCATCTTTGGCGACGTATACGGTTGCGTGGCTTACGCCCGAACCATCTTCTTCGTCGACCGCTGCCCACGACACCTCGTAACTGCCGGCGCCGATCCCCTCGACCTCTAGCGTTGTTTTCGGCGCGGCAACATCGACACGGCTGACAACCTGGTTGGTGTCTAGCGGGGCGGCATTGTTGAGAAGAACTCTTGCGGACGCAACGATTTCGTTGTCCGCCGAGAGATTCGCCAACGGGGAGATGCGGTAGGTAACAAAGCCTGCTCCATCGCCACTGGCATTGTTGGGAATCAGAAGTCCGACGCCGGGGTCGGCGACCAACTCTCCGGTCGCTGGATCGATTGCCTGCAGACGCCAACTGGCGATTCGTGTGTTCACGTCAACACCGCCGAGCACACGCAGGATAAACCCTTTGCTTGCCGTAAAATCGAAATCGGCTTGAAATGTGCTCAGATTGTCTGGGACATGAACTTCTAGATCTCCGATCTTCAAATCGCCCAAGCGAAACGAAGCGATATCCAAGTCTTGATCGATCTCGGAAAGAACGCGGACCTCTGCGGTTGTACTGGACGACGAGGCGTCGTTGGCGAAACTGATTGTGTAGGGAAGCGATTGCCCCGCCGGTACGAACTGCTCGACACCGTAGCCAAAGGGACCGGTCATGGCCGCATTGGGGGTCTCGGAACCGGCACCTTCAAAGAAGCGAGCAAAGTCTGGAGCCTGAATAGGGCTCGAAGGGGGAATGTCAAGCTGCGCACTTCCAAGCTCATTGCTAAATGGCACATAAACATTGAATGCCTGGAAATGTGTCGGATTAGAAAGTCCTAAATCGAATTCGGATGCCTCGTAGGGCTGCGTATACGTCGCTTCTGGATTCGATGTCGATTCCAATCCTGCATCGTGGCCGTACCATTGGCGGATCTGCTGAAAGAAACCGATCAAGTCGCCATTGGTGACAATTTCTTCTCCAATCGGACCTGCTAAAACTCCTGACGACAAGATCGCCAGAAGGCTGACAACCTCCGTGTTTTCGCGTATGGGAGGAACGTCGTCTGCGGCGCGGAGGACTCCCGCTTCTTCCAACGCAGCGAGATAGGCTTGTGTCCAAATCTGCGTATCGGCCGCAAGAACTTTCAAGCTTTGCGATGCCGATTCGTCTTGGATGATGGCTTCACGCAGCGCGAGAGCTTCCTCTGTTTGCAGAACAATGAACTCCCCACGCGAGACAGCGGTCGCAGAGGCCATGATCTGCAACTGGAACGCGATCAGGATGGGATCAATGGTATCCAGAAACGAACCTGCGTACTCGGAGTAGGCTTCGCTGAGCTGCGGAAAGAATTCGTCTAGCTCGGTCTGCTGCGACTTCAGTTGGGCACTCAGGGCTTCGTAAAACTGATCCATGACCGCCTGGAATTGTGCGGACTCTTTATCGATGAGTTCCTGCAGGCCCGGGTAGGTATGGATATTGAAGGTCAGCCCGGTAAAGTCTCTGGTCGCTAAGTTCGGCACGATGCCGGGGGCGTAAATCCGGCCGATCTCGTCCAGGGATGCGTCGCTGTCGGTTGGCAGGGTAATCGCGGAATTCAAACTGGCCCAGGGGATGCTATTTAACGTATCGAGGTTGGGTTGGCCCCTAAGATTTGACGTAAAAGCAGCGTATCGGAAGCCGAATAAGTCGGGGTTGGTGCCTAGCTCTGGGATGCCCAACTGAAAATAGATATAGGGGGCATCGACGTTGCTGATATTGTCAACGGAAAAGCCGTAGGTACCTACTTCGCCCGGTTTCAGAACACGTGGTCCTCCTAGGCCGATCGTAACATCGGGGGCGATCGCCTGCTCGATGAGGAAGCGATAAGGAAGCGTGGCCTCGTCTCCGCTGGGGTTAATCACCTTGACATCGTAAAGTCCGTGCGGGGCGTCGCGCAAGTCGAAGGTCGCGATGATTCGCGTGCTGTCGATCACTTGATACGAGACCGCTTCAAACTCGCCAAATCGCGGCCGGACCAGTTTGGGAACGGCCCCGGCATCGAATTGTGCGCCGTAGATGGTGGTCGTTACCCAGCGAGAGTCGCCTCCCACATCGGACACAATATCGGTGACTTGGAAGGGAAGCAACTCGGCAATCAAGGTGACCGGCGTATCGTCTGCTGGTTCGGAATATCCTCGAACTAGAACATAGTACGTCCCCGGCTGTGTGGTCGTGAGGACGGCGGCTTGCTCTGGACCAAGCGATCCGGAGTAGGTGGCGTCGTATTGGATGCCCGTGGGAACGTCTCCAAAACGGATGAATACTTCGTTGGCTGCTGCGCGAGCCTGGGAGTCGATCGTAACACGAAGTGTTTCACCTGCTTCAACATCAACTTGGTACAGCCGCACTTGTCCTGTACTGAGTGTCGTTTCGAGAGGAATACCTAATTGTATCGTCTCGACGGTAAGCTCGAGTGTTCCGGACGACGCTTTGGCATTGTTGATTTCCTTCTCTGCCTCGAAGACGTCGTCTAGCACGTCCGAGCGTACGATGACCCGATACGTTCCGGGATTGGTCGGCGGAATAGCAGCGGTGAGGCTCGCCGTGTAGCTTTCACCCACTTCCAGCCGATAACGGTGACTCCCGGCTTCACCTGCGATGCCTGGGAATTCGACCCGTCCCAACGGAACGTCGTTAATATCCCATTGCGAATCCAAGGATAAATAGAGTGCGTCGGTCCATCGACCAACCGACGCATTTGGGCCCTCGTTGGTCACGGTCCAGGTGAACGTGGCCTCTTCTCCCACAGTACCCGTGCCCGGAAGCGAAATCTCGCTTACTTGGAGATCCGAAGGCAGAGGTGCCTCGATGACCAGTGGGGGGATCGCTGCGCGGCTGTTGTTGAATTCTTGGTCGTGCTCAAACACGTTTCCATCAGGACGAAGCGAGCTTCTGACGGGGTCCACTACGACGATTACGTAATAGGCTCCTTCGTAGTTGCGAGGTAATTTGAGCTCTCTTGATACGGTGTACGAACCTCCTGGCAGCAATTCGTTGCCGTCAGAGGAATACGTCCCCAAAAAGAGATCCGCATTGAGATCAAGATGCGGATCTCGTGACAAGTAAACAAGCTCATCCCAGCTAGCGGATTCGAGTGTGCCTCCCAGGCCTTTGTTGGCAACGGTATAGGTAACCTCAAAGTTCTGGCCCGACGTGGCTCGCTCTGGGGTGCTAACCGCGGTGACTTGGAGATCTGGTGGTTGTGTGAACGTTACGCTTAACGTTTCGGTCGCGGAATTGTTCGCTTCCTGGGAAAACTCTTGGACTCGGCCCATTGCATCAAAAAGGTCAGCGCAGCCAACGATATCCACGCCGTCAACGGCGAGACATGACAGGGATGCACCCTTTCGATCAAGCGCAATACCACTTCCGTCCGTGTTCACCTTATCGGCGACATAAATGTTGGAGTCAACAGAAACAAGGATGTAGAAGTCGCCGTCAATGAGCAAGGGCAGTTCGACATCAAGAGTCTGCATGTAAGACTTGCCAGCGCGAAGTATGTCTCCACTGATACGCTTTTCCCCCAGAAACCAATCGCTCGAATCGAGGGTCTTGTCGGTGGAAAGGAAGACGCGATCGTACCAAGGCGTTTCGACACTAATTCCATTTGACGCAGGATAAGTGTCTGCGTTGCCTACATTGGTCACCGACCAACTTACCGAGATGTGTTCACCCGAGTTCGCCTGGTTGTCTGACAAAGACATGGACGTGATCTCGAGATCTGGTTCTTCGAACTTGATCTGAACGGCATGAGAATCTCGGTTGTTAAGTTCTGCCGGGGCGACCCCTCCCCCTGTGATAAAGCCACCTTCAAATACCGAGCCACGATTCCATCCGTTGGCGGCTGAGTAGAATCTGTAGCTTGCGGAATTACTGCTGTCCGATGGTAATGTAGGCTCGTACTTTGCTGGATCAGGGATAGGTATTGCATCGGTCCAGACGTAAATGTAGTAATCTCCGTCAAGTCCTCTCGGCAGCAGAACCGTCTCTGATTCTGTATAGCTGACCCCTGTGCCTAAGCCGTTTGCATTGCTGTGAATGCTCTTCTTGAGAAGTGTGGACTCTTCTAGGGAAAAGGTTGGAAGCCTGGAGAGGAAGACATATTCTGTCCAGAACGGTGTTCCCGACCAGACTGGTGCACCATGGTTCGTCACGGTCCACGATACGTCGAGCGGTTGACCTGAGACGGCATTCGATCCCAGCGTGATTGCGGAAATCTGCAAGTCGGAAGCGGTCCCCGTGATAGAAGTCGTGGTGACGGCTGCGTTGTTTCCTTCGAATGGGCCCTCAAATACAAAAGAACTACTATCGGTTTGGACGATGATGAAATTGCCGGTGATTTCGGGGGACAAATCAAACTGCGCCTCGACCGTGTAGCTGCCATCTACCGGAAGAACCCCCTTGTGCTCGACATTGTCCAGCAACCAGGTCTTCGCGTCGGGATGAGCAAGGTCGCTGTGTGAGGAGATGTAGACACGGTCGTACCATGTATCGGTCTGAGTCTTTCGATTCCCCTGGTTTTCAACCGTCCAACTGACGGTAATTGACTCTCCCGCTGTTGCAGATTCATCGGCGACGACCTGGGACACGACCAAGTCTGCCGGTGGCGAGAGAAGCAGTGTCAGCGGTGTCGCTTTATAGTTGTTGTTGTCAAGTTCATTAGGGTCGTCCGGGTTAACATTGGTATCGCGGGTATCTTCGGTTACCAAGTCATAGACATCCGTCCAGGCGGTGATATACCACTCGCCTTCGATCACTCTCTTACCGTCAATCAGCGGTAGCTGCACGCTTCGAGTGACGTCGTAGCTCTCGCCAATCGCAAGCGAACCGCTGTGTGAGAACGTCGAGAGCAAGATGTCGCCACGACGGCTATCAGGCCGATTCTTGTCCTTAGAGAGCCAAATCGAGTCGGTCCAAGAATCATGGTCGGTTTCTCCAAGCCCCAGATTGGTGACCGTAAAAGAAACCTCAATCGTACTGCCATCGTAGACTTCGTTAGGCGAAATAACCTTCGAGGTCACCAGGTCGGACGGGGGTAGCGGATCGACGTAGATCGAGGCAACCGAGATATTATTGGCGTCATCGACAAACTCTTCGACCTGGTCGTTGGCATCCGTTGCAACCAGGATGAAAACGTTGCCGCGGTATCGTTTAGGGATCTGAAATGTCGGTGCGGTAGCGAGATACTCGTCTTGAGGGGCAAGCGCGGCGAAGTTGCTCATCTCGCCAATCAAGATATCGTCCGATGTGAGCTGGTTGTCGAGGGAAAAGTAGACCCGATCTGTCCAAGTCCGATCCGTGGCGAGTTCTCCCTTATTCGTCACAACGAATTCAATGTCCAAGGTCCCGTCCGCCGATACGGTCGTGGGGGCGATGATTTTACTAACCTGTAAGTCGGGATGTGGTGGAAGACTTACCAGCGTGATCTCGTCATTGAGAAGGCTGTTGTTGAGTCTGTCAGCGGGAGATTCATATAGGGAGGAGGTGAAGTTTGTCTCCACCTCGACTCGGTAGGCACCTTGGATTTCGGTGGAGAGAGGTATCTGTTCAGCGCGTGTGTAAGACATTCCCGCGCCTAGTGGCGTTTGTGTCTGGAATATTCCCAGCAGGATTCGAGGCTTATCACCGTTTTCTGTAGGGGTGAGGAATACCCGATCACTCCAGTACCCATCGGCGGATGCGGCACCAGCGTTTTTGACGGTCCAGCTGACATCGATCTTCGATTGAGCCGTGGCGACCGGAGGCGCGATGATATCTTCAACAATCAGATCTGGCGAAGGAGCCAGGGAGATCGAGATAGGGTCGGAGATGGCTTGGTTGTTGCCGATACGGTTGAACTCGTAGATGCTGTTATGGGGATTGGTGTTGGCAACCAGATAGATGGTTCCTTCCAGGCCGTCAGGCAAAGTGAGTGTGCCGGTACGCATATAGCTGGACTGGGGACTCAACGCTCCAAAATGTTCGGAAGTAAGACTGACATCGTCGATGATATCGAGCCCTGCCGGATCCCGTGCGACCTGGATGGTATCTAGCCAACGCGCCGAGTCCGTCACAACAATTCCGATATTGGCCACTTCCCACGAGAAAGAGAGCGTTTGACTGCTCAGCCCCGAAGTGGGCGTGTTGAGGTCTAAAATCACCAAATCAGCAAAAGGAACCGGACTGATTTCGACAGCGTTATCGCCTTCGGCAAAGTTGTTGGATTCACCGGCGTATTCGAGGACCTCGTTGTCAGAGTCGCTGACAACAAAGACGTGGTACGTTCCCTTTAGGCCAAACGGCAGGAGTAAATCTTGCGCTTGCGAGTAAGACTCCGAGACATCCAACGCCCCAACATGACGGAAGACGCCGAGCGTAATGTCATCGCCGTTGCCGAGTGTCTGATCGGACGATAGCACAACGCGATCATTCCACGCGTTTTGACCGGCTCCGGTTCCTTGGTTGGTGACCGTCCAACCCACAGAAATGGTCCCTGGATCTCCAATGACTAGGGAAGACGCCGTTACGTCGGTAACGGCCAGGTCAGCATGCGGCGGCAACGAAAGTGTGATCGGGCTGGACGCAAGGTTGTTCGACGAGAAATTACCATCGACGGCAAGGTTGGCGTCGGTTCGGACCAGCACATACCAATCTCCGTCAATGCTGTCGGGTAGCGTTACGGTGAGAGACTGGGAGCGTTCGTTACTTGCAGGAATCGATGTGACGTGTTGGAAGTTACCAAGCAGCAGATCGTTCGCGTCGAGGACCGCATCTTTCGACAAATAGATTTGATCCTCGAAATCGATCAGCGTTGGAGCAGTTCCGATATTCTGGACTTTCCACTGGATGGAAATATTCTGCCCAGCCGTTGCCTCAGCAGGAGTGTCCTCGATCGTAGCTTCGAGATCGGTGTGCCCCAGGGTGATTGTTGGCCCTGCAAATGTGTTGTTGTCCTCGCGTCCAAGTTCATACACATTATCCAACGCGTCCGATATCAGGATCAGCTGATACGAACCGTCCCCGAATGTTGGTACAGAGATTTCGATCGATTCGCTGTATGCCGCTGCCGTGTCGAGATCGGCAGTGTGCTCTTGTGTGTGAAGCAGCGTGGCACTTGCCAGACTCCCATCGGGAGAGATGTAAAGTCGATCGATCCAATTTCCGGCCGCTGCAACCTCTCCGACATTCTCCACGGTCCAATCAAGCGTAATGGTTTGCCCCGGCTGCCACTCGTCAACAGATGTCGTTAACGATGCAACTTCTAAATCGGGGGATGGAGAAGAAGCGATGGTAAGTGGGGCTGCGGAAATACCCAGATTGTTCGATTCGTTGAGTTCCGACAAGTTCTCGTTAGCATCAAGTGCCACGAGCAAGTAGTAAGTGCCGGTGGTATCGAGTGGCAGTGTGACCGTTTTGGTTGTATCGAGACTTTCACCCACCGAGATATTGGTAAGATGCGTCGAAGTACTTAGCAAAATGTCCGAGGCATCGAGCATTTTGTCTTGCGAAAGATAGACTTGGTCAATCCAATTGGCGACCGCCGTACCCGTTCCGATATTCTTCGAAAGCCAAGCCAGATCAATCGCCTGACCGGAAAACGCACTCGCTGGTGACTGAATCGACGTGATTACAAGATCTGGTTGGGGAAGCGGACTGATTGTGACAGTCCCCACGGCAAGTGCCACGTTGTTATCTTCGTAGTTGAATTCATCAACCGTATTGCTGAAGTCCGTTCGGAGAAAGACATAGTAGGTCCCGCTCAAGCCGCCGGGAGTCGTAAACTGCTCCGAGCGCGAATAACTACCCCCAGCGGCGATCTGTTGCGAGATCCCGTAGGAGTCCAAGACAATGTCGCCGTCATCCAAGACGGAATCTTGGGAAAGAATGGCCTGGTCAAACCAAAGCTGCTGCGTCGTAGCACCGATCCCTGCGTTCTCGACCGTCCATTCCAGCTGCAATGGTTGCGTCGCATAGACAGAATCTGTAAGTAGGGTTGCCGTCACGATTCGAAGATCGGGGTAGGCGAACGGCACGATCGAAATCTTCTCAGAGCTTATCTGCGTGTTGTCGGTTTCTGAATCGCGTTCGTAAACGTTGTTCTTGCTATCGGTCGTGACGATTACGTGGAACAGGCCATCCAAGTTTGCGGGTAGCAGCCCCGTCCAATTCGCATCGTAGTCTGCCCCAGCAGCCAACGATGAGTCTCGTAGTACCTCCGCTAGAAGAATGTTGTTTGGGTCGTCCATTTGTCCCGTGCTCGAAAGCAACAGACGATCGTACCATTGATCGATCTCATTTGATTGCGTGCCATCATTTGTCACTCCGGAACCAGAGTTTGTGACACGCCACTCAATGGTGATCGGTTGTTCTGAAATGCCGTTGGAGGGTAACGTGATATCGTTAACGGCGAGATTCGCCGAGGGGGTCGCAGATACAGAAATGCTTATCGGCGAAGAGACGTTGTTCGATTCAAAAATGAATTCCGGGACATTCTGATTGCTATCGGTATGGACGAATAAATAGTAGCTACCACTCGCTCCGATTGGAATTTGGACGGTCGTATCAACCGTGTAGCTATCACCAGCGTCAATCACGCCTGCGTGACCGTTTGATACAAGCTGGATATCGTCAGAGTCGCCGAATCGATCGTTCGTTGACAAGATAACGCGGTCGGTCCAAGTCGACGTCCCAGTGGCAACAGCGCCGAAGTTTCCAACCGACCAGGAAAGAGAAACCGATTCGCCGCTGGAAATCGAAGTTGGGGATTGGACGTCGGTGACGTAGAGATCCGCGAACGCTAGGTTTGCGGTGGGTTGGATGGCAACGTCGAGGAGGTATTGTCCAAAGGGACCAGATCCGGACGTAGCGACGACAACGGCGTAGTATTTCCCAGTCGTCGTGATATCAGCGCGAGCTACCGCGTCGGATGGGTTCGTCGCAACACTAATTACCCGATTGGACGCATCGCGAATCTCGACGATTGCGGAAAGACTACTACTGTCTGGTAGGCGAGTGCTGAGTAAAATCGTATCGTCCGCGTTGACGACACCGAGGTCTATATAATCTTCGTCAACATTGCCAGATTGACCGGCCATGATGGTTCCAGCAAACGTGCCGAGCTGTTGGTCACCTAGTTCAGTCAGCGTGATGGGATCGGCGTTGGAAATCGAGTCATTGTTGTAGTTGGCGTCCGATTCGAGATCGATGTCACGGGCACGTTCGACGCGTATCTGGTAAGAGCCGACGTCATCAAAGTAGTCACCAAACAGTTCTAGGTAGAAAGTGCCATCTTCAGTCACTTGATAGTGGCTGATGTACGAACTCTGCCCAGGACCGCTATCCCAGTCGTAGCGGATGAAATTGTAGTTAGCGTCATAAAGGTAGATGGCCGAGTCAAATGCTTCAGCGCCAATGGGATCGATGGCGACTGCGATCCTGTCTCCTGCCTTCGCCTCAAACGCCCACCAATCTGTATCTCCCTCCGGATCGATCGCCCCTAGGCCACGCCCAATGGCCAGGCCACTTCCGGGCGGATCCTCAAATAGTTCCATGCTCGTAGCCTGATCGAACGTATCATTGGACCTGCCTTCTAACTGGTAGACATCCGGTAGATCGACGGTGAAATGACGTACGAGAGGGATCTCTCCGTTCCCATCCAAAGGATGCCCGGCGACATCTGTCAGTGAATCTGTCAACGTGAGACGATATTCACCGTCGCCAAGTGGGCCATCGGCGACGGATAGAGAGACGTTCGTTCCCCACACGTACGTAGGAGAGACTTGCAAATCGTATCGGATGTCATCGGCGGTATCGAATTGGCCATCATCACCCGCCGCCCGCAGGTCCCATCCATTGAATGGATCGTTTGGCAGCCGATCCAGAATGTCCGGTATTCCATCCGCATCCGTATCGGCACTAGAGTCCAACTCGATCAGCCCTCGAAAGAGATCGAAGTTGTAGGTGTCGTTAATCCAAGAGCCGTCATCCATTAACAGAACATAATCGCCGTAATTCTCGAAGTCCTCCGTGGGGTACCCGGCATCCCAGTTCGTATAGCTAGCCGGATCACCACTTGCCCAAACAAACGTCCCTTCTGTGACCGAATCGGACAGGCCAATCCAGGGGTATTCATTGCCGAATGTATTGGTCAGAAAGTCTTGTTCGGCTTGATCGTTGATCGTGACCAGGTTGCCTCCCAGGGACTGAGCGTATGCCTGGGCGTCTGGCCATGTCATCCAATCGGGGGTCAAGGCATACGTGTGCCCCTCGTAGGTCGCCACTTGGAAATCAGGCGTGTTGGCGGTCGCCGGATCAAGGCCCTCACTGAATGTTACTTCGAATCGACTGATCACTTCATCGGTGGTCCCACCCTCGGCGGGAAGCCGGCTGATATCGACGACCTGGGGTGGGACAACATCGGCGATCTCGATATCGAGCAGGTACTGGGCAAAAGGACTTGAGAGCTCTGTGTCGGAACCGCCAGACGCATCGACCTCGACAATCGCTAACAGCGG
>NZ_PUHY01000008.1 GCF_002967765.1 Blastopirellula marina
GATTGGCCCCTTCGAGATTGGCCCCTTCGAGATTGGCCCCTTCGAGATTGGCCCCTTCGAGATTGGCCCCTTCGAGATTGGCCCCTTCGAGATTGGCCCCTTTGAGATTGGCCCCTTCGAGATTGGCCCCTTTGAGATTGGCCCCTTCGAGATTGGCATCTGTGAGATTGGCATCTGTGAGCCTAGCTCCTGCGAGATTGGCCTCTTCTAGATCAGCCCCTGCGAGATTAGCCGCCGCGAGATTGGCCCTTGCGAGATTGGCATCTATGAGCCTAGCCGCTGCTAGATTGGCCTCTTCTAGATTGACGCCATTGAGATTGGCGTCTTTGAGATTGGCGTCTGTGAGATTGGCTCCTGCGAGATTAGCTCCTGCGAGATTAGCTCTTGCGAGTTCGGAGAAGCCAAAGGTAGCCAGGGCCGCGTTCACGTGGTCGAGTTGGGACTCTCGCAGATTCGCCCAGTAAAGATCTTGAACGTCAATCACTTGGAACGAGATACGCAGAAATGATAAGGATTCAAGGGCCACACGATTTGAGGCGTTGGTGCGCTGGGGGGATAGACGCGAAAGCCATGCCCCAAATGATGTTTCTTCAGGCCATTTGATCTCGCTGATCTTCTTGGTGTGTTCGGCACAAGAATTGAGGGCGGCCAGCAAACTTTCTTCGGCGTTGCGGGCCTGGCGATCGAGTTCTTTGAACGTCGATAGTTTGCTCAACTTTTCCATTGGCATGGCATGACGGAGCAAATGGTTAATCAAGCGAATGCAGGACTTCTGCCAACCGACAACTTCGTCCCGCGGATAAGTCGCCACTTCCTGTCGGAGAAAGCGATACAAATCATGTGTGATTTCCGTTGGTCCACACAGATCGGCCCAGCGTTCCAGCGATTGCTGTTCGTCAAAGCCCCCTTCAGCTCCCTCATCACGACGGTGGAGCTCTTCGTGAATCAGCTTCAGTTCGCGGATCAATCGGCAGGCGGTCAAGTATTCGCCGAACGACTTGTGCGTGAACTCGAACGTTTTGTCGCCTTCGATTTCGCCGTGCTGCCTAAAATAAAACGCCGTCAGCAACCGCGTGACGCCTGCTTCTGCATCCCCGGCAAATTGCGTCAGGGCTTGCTTAACGACGTTTGTCTTGGAACATCGGGTTTCGATGTTCTTGACCGTCGTCGTCCGCCCGTCGCCATGCCAGGCCGCCAGACCCACCTCTTCTAGCACCCGAACGAACTTCTTAAGTTCCAATCCTTCAATTGACCGGTTTGGACGCTTCTCGTAACCGCGTTCGTAAACTGCATCGATCAGGTCACGATACACAGCGTTCAAGTTGAAGGCCTTGCTAAAATCGAGTTTACCGCGATCATACGACAACGCGACCAGATAATTCAGCAGCGGTTGGGCGGTGATCTCGCGAAAATCATATCGGCCCAAGGCGTCAGGCAGTTTGGCATACGCCTTGCCCACGCATTTTCCATAGTTCGCCCACCACTCATCGCGCTGATCGGTGCCGAGCACCCCGAGTGGGTCATCGTATCGCGCCGTATCCTCGTCGGTTAGTACGTAGGGTAGGAGATGCAGAATCTGTTCATCGCGGTGTAAGACACTTTCGCCCGCCTGAACGGCCACGGGGCGACCACATAGAAGAACCACAAGACGAGGGCCAACTTGGTTCACGCGATCGACGGTCCGCCTAACTTCCGCGACGAACTCCGAAGCGACTTGCGCCGCCATTTTCCCCTGCTTCTCAAGTTCGTCGAGACCATCGAATATCAGCATTAGCCGCGGTTCGCCCAGCTTGGAATCAAGAACGTCATTGGGTAAATACTCATTGCCATCGCAAAAGGCATGTACGGCCGCGGTTAGATCGGCCTTCAAGTCGAACAGATGCAGCGGAACATAAACAACGCGGCACTTGCCGCTCGCTGCTACGTCCGCTGCGAACAATCGGGCGAACGCCGATTTGCCGGATCCCGGCCCGCCGCTAAGTACGCGAATTGGGTCGTCGCGGTTCCACGCTTCCAGCCAAGCATTTAGGCATTCATCCAGCCAGACAACCTGCTCTCGGGGCCGTTCCCGGTCGACTTCCATGCGGGCACTACTGCGATCTTCGGACTTCTTTTTCACGAATGATGCGCGCAGCCGCACGTAGACCTGACGCACGCTAAATGTCTCGTCGAACATTCGCTGATCGGCTTGCTGAGACAACCACGCCGTATAGAGGATCCATTGCTCCTGGCGTTCGCTGGCTCTGGCGAACGGTGTGTCAAGGAATTCACGCAGGGGCTCATATGTCTCGTTGTGCTTTCGCCATTCTTCTTGCACGGCAAAGGTGAAATAGCTGGGAAGCCGCGCGCTCAGCGTTTCGGCCCTATTCTGCTCGAATCCAAGGCCAAGCAGCCAATTCGTAAGCGTGCTCTGCACCCACTGGACGACGGGCATATTACCCGGCTGCGCGAAGAAGTTACCGTCAATCGTGACGGATGTCTGCTCCATCGCCATACCTATGCTGTCCGTAGCCTTTTCGGCTTTCGTGTCGCTGATGTCCAGCATCGCGAAGAGATCCGAACCCTCGTGAACTAGGGCAATCACCGCACGTTGTAAGGACCTCTCGACCAGTCGCCAGGCCAACTGTTCCGGTGGCGTGGCGATTCCGAACGCAGTCGCCGCCTCCGCAAAATCGGCGACCAAGTCTTCCTGCTTTCCGGTCAGACCGTGGGCCACTCCTTTGCCAAGAGCCTTAAAGAACGTCTTGAAGTCTGCGTTCAACGGCTGATTCCATAGCGAAAGATGAGGTTCAGCTTGCGAACTGGCCGATAGGGTTTTGGACTTTTTTGATTTTGCCATCGTGACTGAATCCTCATTGCGTCTTTCGACGCTTCAACTCGCTTTCCTTCTCAAAACATTTACGCCAGTCTTGAGACATCTCATTCATTCACATTGTGACGAATGACATTGTCCGTCACCACCCAGACGGTCGCAACACGTGTCACCTTCAGATATCACGCCGTCATATCCATGATATTCTCACTAAACTGACACTAACTTTTGGGAAATCATGTTGGGAGATTCTGGCAACTCTCTCGATTAGAAATAGACACGACGTAAGGTGACGAACTGCGGATTAGGGACGCTGCGATGATGAGCCTTGGCGCCAAGTCACCATATGGCAATTCACAAGATTTCGAGTCGTTCCTGCAAATGCCCGGTCCGAGCTGCTAGAGAGTCGCTGAAGCCTGAAGTATGTCACTACCACATCCTTAGGGAGGTCGAGCAGTGATACAAAAGCCAGATCGAACCGCCAATCGATCCATTACTATTGAAGCATATTGGCGTAAGCCGTTACGTGGTGCTGGTTGCGTGGAGTCTAACCGAGTTACAGCGGTCGGTCATGTAGGTCTAGTTCTGGACTAGTTATTGCTAACGCTGCCTCAAGACGACCAGTTGTCGAAGACGTCCGTTCTGGGTCTTACTTTTCAACAAAGGCGTCTATCCCGTAAAGCCCATGCATAGCATCTTGGCTTAGCCCATGAATATGAAGGTCGTCCGCAGTGAGCTCTTGTAAGAGCGTGTATTTGAGGATGTACTTTCGAAATCCTTCGCCAGCCGGGTGAAGACCGTTATAGAATAGCAAACCAGTTTCAGGTACGGACAGCTGTGCCCTCACAAGTTTTGCATATTGAATTCGTTGTTCATCAGTCAGCAATTCACTGCTGTCAATGTATTTAAAGATATGAAACAGATTACGAAAGTAATGTCCGACCTCGATCTTTCGCTTACGTCTTTCGTAAAACACGTTATATGCGTTAACTAGGCTTTCTTTAGTTGGGGGGAAGTTCCGATCTTTTCCATGGTTTAAACGCACCCAATTAACGAATGCAGAAAAACAGTCGCGTCCGACCGTCGTTCGATTGTTTTTGGCGTCGTGCAAATCAATTGAAGCAACTGTATCGCTGTGCAACCGCAACAATTCAAAAAGAAAGGCTTCGAATCGCTGAATCGCTGTAAATCGAGCAGTTTCTGAGGCGTGGCGAATCTGTACACGAAGCGTATAACAAACGACGAGGAGGGATGCGAAAGCTAAGACTGGGTTCAGAATGCCGCCAAGAAAATCTCCCGTCTGCCCCCAATGCTCGACCACGCTACTTATGTCATGATTGCGAAAATTCCAAACAAATGTGACTAGCACAAATATAGCAAGCGCGGACGGTAAGCCTGCAAACCACCAAATTGCTGCTGAAGATTGGTCTCTTTTCGGTGACAATGTTAATGCCTCGACTGCAATGCAAGAGTTTTTAAAGTGCTCAGAGTTGACACTAGAGAATAATCGTTACGACGAACTTGTCTAGCTCTACGCGTTTCAGTCAGCAAATGAGGCAGGCGCTAACATTGGGACAACGTGTACAGCGAAACCAATGGCTCATTTGTGCACGCGATCGATAAGAATGGCACTACCACTTCCTGTTCAACTTACGAACTGCCAGCATATCCCCCGGCCTAGGTTCTTCCCTGACCTTTCTTCAGTCGACCCCGACGGGAACAGTCGAAAAACTTGACTTTGTTTCTTTCCCTGTCCGCCCGACTTGCCGCATTGAGCTTTGTTCAGGCCACGTTTTGCCGGAATTCAAGGGAAGAATTGCAAAAACACCTGGACGAGCTTACATGTTGATGCCTATCCTATTGAGGAACATTGATAGGGGCGGCTTATGAAGATTCACCTGGCGGACCGGGAATCGTTCGTGATTTTCGGCAAGCGAATTATCAACGACACCGGCCGGCCGATTGGGCTGGTCGTGCTTGACGAACCAGGCGAATCGATCCAAATCGATCGGCGCCCGTATCCAAAGAAAGCCAACAAGGCCACGGCCAACGCAATGATGCGATCGCCCCGGCCCGCTTCGGTGTAACCACACCAGGCGACAACCACCAGGTGGCCCACGCCACCAATCGGCACCGTAACGACACAACGCCGGCCATGTTTTCCGCGCCCCAAGAGCGGAAGACGTGGCCGGCTTTTTTTGTTTCCAGAGGGCGAAGGGATGCACCCGCTACTAGCCGGCACCGTCGGCGAATCTGCGCGTTGGTTGGGGACCGAGCTGTTCCCGTTTCTGGTCGCTCTGCTGTTGAACATGGCCGCCTGCCTGGCCGTGTTGGCGTTGGTCGTGTTCGTTGTGGGAATCATCACGGTGATTCTCTGCGCGATGATCGACGCCGCAATGGATCAAGCCGCGGAAGATGAGTCGCCGCGGTCGCAAACGGGCGAAGGATTGCCCGACGCAATCGGCGAAGGATCGCCGAAAACCTGACGCCTGGTTATTGGGGGCAGTAACCAGGCGAAGGGGCACAACGGGAAGGCGGCCAGGGATGGCCCAGGGTGCAAGGATGCACCCCTTCCCGTTTTTTTTCATGCAACGCTACCGCGTCGGCTGGGATGGCCGGCATGGTAGCCAATAGGCGGGGGACCGCCTCAGAAAAAGGGGCAAGGAATGCCAGTTCTGAAGAACACCAAAAAGCGTTCAATCGTGATGCACGCGCTAACGAAGTACTGCGCGAAGCAAGCGGATCGAAGTCTTCTCAAAGGGGGCGACAAGTTCGACGTCGATCTGCAGATCAGCGGAACGATCGGCAAACAGAAGGTGGAAGAGATCTGCCGCGGCTGCCTGACCGTTGGCCACGATCAAACCAAGAACACCAGCTACGGCATCGAACCGGCCAAGGTGATCGCCTGGCTGTTGTCGGTCGACCCGCAAAAAGAAAAGCACCTCGAGCAACTGCGGAAGATGGCGGAATCGAAGTCGCTGGGGGATGCCATCACCGCGGACCAGGAAGAACAGGCCTGTTTGCTGCTCAAGCAATTCAACCAGGCGGGCGACCCCAAAGTTTCCAAAGGTTCCGTTTCCTTCTCACCCGCGAAAGCGGCCGCCTAGGCTTCCAGGGAGAGGCGGGAAACCGTCGTAGGAAAATGGATCGCCGACAAGCTGCAGCGGGGTTTCTGTTGCTGGGCTGCTGCCTGGTCGATCGCCAGGAAGCGACCAACCTGGTTGTGAAGTACTTCCGGCCGCAAAAGCCGGATCCATCCCGGCCGCCGGCCGATGTCCCGTTTCCGCTGCGAGTCAAAAACTATTGGGGCGGGTCGTGTTATCACGCGTCGACCCAGGTGGCTTTGCGATGGGCGGACCAGGGAGCGATCGCCGACAATTGGCGGCAAAGCTTCGGCCGAGCGGCTTCAACCTGGGACATCGCGGAAGTACTCGATCACTACGGGATCCCCTACAAGCGAACGCAACACCGCGGTTATGGGGCGAAGGAAAACGGCGACATTGCCGTTTTGAATTACGCCCACGATCACCGCCTGGTTGCTGCGATTACCTACTTCTCAAATCACGCGATCAGCTTCCTGGGCTGGGTCCAGAAGGACAACGTCGATATGGCTTGCCTGCTGGATAATAACCGAATCAACGGTTTCATCTTCGTTGAAAAACAGCGGTTTCTGTGGAACTGGCGAAACACGTATTCAGGCGGGGCGATCGTTCCGCTGGTCGATCCGCCACCACCCAAACCTTACGACCCTTTGGATTTTGTCGAGGTCACCTAATGCCATCCGAAACCGATCAGAAACCGTCAAGCCTGGCCAATGCGATCGTGGGCTTCGTAACCGCCTGCTGCTTCGTGATGACCACGGCTGTCGCCTGCCAACAGTTCGCCCCGCTGGCTAAGAACTGGCTTAACGCCCCGCGGCATTGCCATTGTCAGGAATGCGACGACGCGCGAAAGCTGGGAATCCCGCGGCCAATTATCGAAGCGATCCTAGAAGGAACGATGGCCTCCAAATTTAACGCGGAGAGGCTTCACCGAATCGAACGGGAGCTGTTGGGCGTTCCTTCGCAACCACCGACCGAGCGGCCGCCGGTCACCCCCATGCCACCGATCGCGCCGCCACTAATCCAGATGCCGGAAATTTAACGTTTACCAGGCGAGACGTCGCCTATTTACCTAGAGGAATTCCAAAAGGAGCGACGCGAAAGCGTTGGGGGAAAGATGCCATCCAAACCACTTTTAGCGATCGGCCTGTTGCTGATCGGGATCATGGCGAGCGCGGGAGCGCAGACGCCACCGGCCGAACCAGAGCTGACCCACTTCGCCAATGAGATCGAATCGATCCAGCTTCCGGAACACCGGAAATGGTACACCGTGCTGGTGACATCGGACGGGAAGCCGTCGGCTATTGCGGATTGGTTCGCCGAAGATGCACGCCTGGCCGATCTGAAACAGCGGACCGAGTGGCGGCATTATTCGAGCAAGAGCCAAATGTTCACGGCACACCTGAAACCAGAGTACGGGAGCGATTACCCGCTGTTGGTGATCCAGGATCAAGACGGAGCCATGCGGGCCCAGTTGGGAGGGACACAACTTCAACTGATCGAGAATCCCGACCAACTGGTCACCGCGCTTAACATAGCGGCCGACACGCTGCGGCCGATCGAGCAAAGGAAGATGGGCGGCTGGCTGTTCAACCGGAACCGGCCGGCGCCTAACGTCTGCCCAGGGCCGAACTGTCCGCTGCCACCGGCACCCGAACCTCCGCCCGAGGATCCACCGGCCGAGATCAAGAAGCCCGTCGATCCACCGGCCGCGAAGAACACCCCGGTCGCTGATTGGGCAATTGCCGTATTCGGTCCACAAGTCGCCCCCTGGGCGAACGGCTTCAACCTGAAAGAGTCAGCGTTGGCGGCCGCGATTGTCGGCGGGGCTTGGTTCTGGAAACGACGCCAGGCCAAGAAGGCGACCCGCTAATCCGTTCTGTTTTCATCACACAACCAACGAAGGGAATCTTTGCATGTTTTCATTTATTACCGATCCGCTGTTCCTAGGCCTGGCTGGGGCCGTTTACATTCTGTTCATTCACAAGCCGAAAGAGGACGACGCGACCAAGCCCGCGCCGAAAACTGACACCGCGGCCGATCCGATCGGCGGCATCGTCGGCGTGGTCGAAGCGAAGATCCTAGAGAAGGCCCAGCAAGCGGCCGCGGGGGCTGGCCTGGACATCGTCGCGAAGGCCTTGGGAGCTGTGGCCCGCGGCGATTCGATCGCCCTGGCCAACGTGGCGGAAACCCTGGCCGAGAATCTACCGACTACGGCCGGCCGGAAGTATCTATTGGGCCGCGCGTTTAATTCGTTCGTTTCCGACCTGGCCGCCAACGATCCGGCCGAGTTCGCCAAGCTATCGGGCGAGATGAACAACAAAAAGAAAGACATCGCCGACGCGGCCACGCGGATGTCGACCAATTCGGACTTGCAGTCCCAATAAACGCAAACCTTTTAGTGCGACGCTACCGCGTCGGATTTGATAGTCGGCGTGGTTGATTGTTTTGTAAGCCGTGTCGGGACGTTCGATCCGGCGCGGCACATTCTTAGTCAATACGGCCCTCCAAACTTCGAAGCAAGGGAAGGCGGGGAACCGCCTCAGCAAACCATTGAAACCGACCGAGCTAAAACGGGTTTCGTTGAAGAAAGCCGCGGAGCTGGTGGGAGTCGATCGAGCCGTGATTGTCGACCTGGTGAACCAGGGATGCCCCCGCAACAAAGACGGCACGATCCACGTCTACAAGCTGATCGCTTGGCTTCTGAATCGAAGCAAGGGGGGATAGAGTGGTTAAAGTCGAGATAGAAGCGGGCGAGCTGCTGCGCGAGATTAACGAAGCGGGCCTCGGGAAGTCGATCGACGAACGGACGCTTCGCCGGCATCGCAAAGAGCTAGGCCTGGGGAAGCTGGTCGACGTCGGCGCGTATCTTTCCCACCTGGTGGAGCGCGACCAGGCAAGGCGAACTTCGGCCAACACCTACGAAGCGAAGAAAGCCAAGGCGGCCGAGCGGAGCAACCAGGCAACCCGCAAGGGACAAGACATCGGGCCGCTACCTTCGATCTTGGATCCGGAGCGGCGGGAGGCCTGCCGTTTTGATCTGCGGTTGTTCTTCGATACCTACATCAAGCCCGACGGGTTTTTCGCCTGGTCGCTCGATCACCTGCGCGTCTTCCAGACGATGCAAGACGCGATTCTAAACGGCGGCCACTTCGCGTTGGCCATGCCCCGCGGATCGGGCAAGACGACGATCACCGAGGCGGCCGCGTTATGGGCCATTCTGTTTGGTCACGTGAAGTTTGTGGTGGTGTTGGGAGCGACGGCCGAGAAGGCCGAAGATCTTCTCGAGACAATCAAGACGTACCTGGTTGCCAAAGAGAAGCTAGTCGAAGACTTTCCGGAAGCGTGTTACCCGATCATTCGGCTGGAAGGCCAACCGAACCGTTGCCGCGGCCAACACTGCGAAGGGGAACGAACCCACATCGGTTGGCACGCCAACGAGCTGATCTTCCCCACGATCGAAGAGAGCGAATCGAGCGGGGCCATTATCCGGACGTTTGGCATCACGGCTAAAGGGATCCGCGGCCAGAAGTACACCAACGCCAACGGCGACACCTTCCGGCCAGGCCTGGCACTGTTGGACGATCCACAAGATGACGAGTCGGCTTCCAACCCTGCCCAGGTGAAGAAACGCGAAAAGACGATCAACGGAACGGTGATGGGCCTAGGCGGCCCAGGGAAGCCGATCACCGCGATTATGCCCTGCACGGTTATTTATCCGGACGACCTGGCGGCCCGCTACCTGAACCGGAAACTCTATCCCGAGTGGCAAGGGATCCTGATCCAAATGGTGAAATCGTTCCCAGCGAACGAAGCACTGTGGGAGGAGTACTTCGGCACGCTGCGGGAAGACCTGGAAGCGGGCCGCGGCCGCAAGCGGGCGTTGGCCTTCTATCGTCAGAATCGCCAGGCGATGGACGAAGGGGCCGAAGTCTACTGGACAAGCCGCTTCGATCCCCCCAACGAGATCTCGGCGATCCAACACGCGATGCACCTACGCGACCGCGACCCAGGAACGTTCGCGGCCGAATATCAGAACGACCCAACCAGCGGCGATTCGGTCGACATCGTGTTGGTGACCGCGGCCGAGATCGCGGCGAAGGTCCATAGCTACAAGCGGCACCAAATCCCCAACGATGCGGAAAAGATCGTCGGATATGTCGACGTTCAATTGCGGCTGCTGTACTACGCGTTGGTTGCCTTCCGCGGCGACTTCACCGGCCACATTCCGGACTATGGCACGTGGCCGGAACAGCCAACCAAGTACTTCGTTTATAACCCGAAGTTGGCGCGGACGATCCAGGCCCACAAGCCGGAAGGGCCAAGCGCGATCAAGCTGGGCAACCTGTCGGAGGAAGCCCAGATTCGCCAGGCCTTGGAAATCCTGGTGAATCAAGATCTGATGCTGCGGAAGTGGAACCGCGAAGGGGATGGGGCCGAATTCCAAATCGATCTGTTGATGATCGACATGGGCAATTGGACCAACGTAGTTAAACAGTTTATTGCCGAGTCTCCCTTCCGGGCCCGCCTAATGCCAAACAAGGGGCGGGGCGTGACCGCGAAGGAAAAGAAGATCAGCGAAGCGACTAAAAAACCGGGGGAAGAGATCGGCGAAGAGTGGATCGTCCCGCGGGCCCGCGGCCGGAACGCGTTGCGGCACCTGATCCACGATACCAACCACTGGAAGAGCGCGGTTCAAAATCGTTGGAAGTCGCCGATCGGGCAACCTGGCTGCCTGACGATCTACCAGGGCAAGCCGCAAGAACACCGGATGATCTCGGAACATTGTTCCGCGGAGTATGCCCAGCGGATGACATCGGAGACGAGCGGGAACACGGTCGACGAATGGAGCCTGCGACCCAACCGAGACAATCACCTGCTTGATTGCGTCGTCGGTTCACACGTGGCCGGAAGCCGCAAGGGCTGCGCGGTTCCTTCGGCCGATATGCTGGCCGCCAAGCCCAAGAAGAAACGGGGAAGCGGCAAAAAGAAGTTGAGCGAGATCCGTCGGCAAAAGCAAATGGGAAGGTAATAGCGTGGCGTGCTGACGCACGCGACCCGATCACCACGCCAACAATGGGAGCGAACGCGGTAGCGTTCCGTTGAAAGATGATCAAGTCGGCCAAACCTGAACGGGAACCGTCTTCCGGCGTCCAATGCCCGAAGTGTGGCTGCGGTCACGCGCCGGTCTACTACACGCGGCAACGCCTCAATAAAACGGTTCGCGTTCGCAAGTGTCGCAACTGTGGACGACAATTTTCGACCACAGAACGTGTTACAGCGTAATTCTTTGTTTAACTCAATAGCGTCTAGTGGCGTGCTGAAATCAATTTCACGACACCACTCGCGGTAATACCACCAGGAATCAAGATGAGCACAAAGAAGGCAATCGTGACCAGACCGGAAATTGCAGAAAACACATTCCTCGCACCTTCCAGCTTCTTTCGCTGATCAGTAATATCGTCCAGTACGCTTGGAAGAACATCATCGAGGAGCTCTCCTAGTTCCTTTTCCACTTCTTCGCAACCGCCATGTGCTAGTTCCAGTGAGTTCTTAGCCTCAACATTGAGCAAACCTTCTATCGAGGCCATTCCAACTTCTGTCTGAACAAGCTCATCATTCAAACCAGACAATTCGATTTTTAGCGTTTGCAAAACCTCTTTTTCTTTCTCCATTAGCCTTCGCGTCTTAAACTCGGGCGGGCAATCCGGAATACTAAACGACACACCATGCATCTCCAAGAGAGGGCTCTTGGGCACCTCTACAACCTTCTTAGAGGTGCCAATCTTAATGCTCTTTGGGTATTTGACATGCACAACGTTTTTCTTAATATCAATTCCCGACGGATACGAGAACCCTATACTACCAAAGCTATGTCCATGCCATGAACCTAAACCCTTTGAAAAGTCTTTCATCTTGACCGTTGCATGCCTTGGATAGGTCATTTTCTGGCTACCGTATTCGGTTTTAGATACCGTAGGAAAAGGAATTTCGACCTTCTGTGTCTGAGGAATAACCTCAGGAATTTGAAATTCGACTTTTTTCATCGGTATTTCGACAACAGGCACGGTAAGAGGAAGCTCTTTTTCGACAGTCCCACAAATATCTGCGACATCGTTTGCGAATGTTTTCACAACTGGAATCTTCTCACGCCAAACCTTTAAAGTCGTACTGACTTCGGCAACAGCCGACTTAGATGAATTGATTGTCGCTTTTATTTGCGGCAGGGTCGCCTCGAACTTACTACCAGCGCTTGCAGCCTTTTTTAGAAGGAGCTGCAGAGATTCGGCCTCAGAATCAGCTCGCCCAACGATATCATCGATTGCTACAAGCGAACTCCTAAGTGGATTATAGAAATAGATGAATGCAAAGAGCATTAGCAGCGTCGCTACGGATCCGCAGAACGTTTGAATAAATGCTACCGCGAACTTAGTGTCAATCTGTTTCATCGATGTCGATTCCTTAAGAACCTGTCTGAAAAGCCGTTAGTTCACGAGTCTTCTCACCATCAATCGAATCATCGCTAGTTGAATGAAGGCTTCGCTGGAGCTGGTGTTCGTTTCGTAGTCGGCGGTCAAGCGTCGGTTGCGGG
>NZ_PUHY01000011.1 GCF_002967765.1 Blastopirellula marina
TAGAAGCTGTTTCAAAACCTACGTAAACAAATGAGCCCGCACGCTACGTGCATGAAGGCCTGGTAAATCCACGAATGATGTTCGTACCGCACGACAAGTCGACGGAAGTTGCCGATCCACGAGATCGTTCGTTCGACGATCCAGCGGCGGCGGTATCTTCGCAGTTTGCGGCCATCCTGCCGAGGCTTTCGTTTGCGGTTCTTACGGTGTGGGCACACCAGTTCCCAGTTCTGCTCGGCCAGGTCGTCTCGCAACTTGTCGCTGTCGTACGCTTTATCAGCGACCACTGGCGTCGGCTTCTCGGGGAACTTTGCTTTTTGCAGCGTCTCTTCGGCCAGCTTCACTTCCGCTTTCGACGCCGAGTGGACGGAACATGCCAGAGGTATTCCTTGGCCATCTGCCACCACCATCCACTTTGTACCTTTTCCACGTTTGGTTTTACCCACGTCGTGGCCCCTTTTTTTGCCGGAGCAAAGCTGCCGTCCATAAACACTTCGTCCCAGTTGATGCGGCCTTGTTCGTCAAGCTCGTCGATGAACGCATGCCACATGTCGACGAAGACGCCCGCTTCTTCCCACTCGGCTAGTCGACGCCAGCAAGTGCTCGGCGATGGATACCAATCCGGTAAGTCCTTCCAGCGTGCTCCACTACGAAGCACCCATAAAATGCCTTCAAAACAGGACCGATCGTCCGCCCGAGGCCTGCCGCCACGACGAGTTGTCGGGACGTCAGGAATGAACGGTTTCACCATTTCCCACTGCTCGTCGGTGAGCAGCACTTCACGTTTACCAGCCATCGAAGGACTCCTTTCGATGGTAGGTGTAACGCAAATCGTTACCTGGCGCAAGCTTATAACGTCAGGGTTTTGAAACAGCCTCTA
>NZ_PUHY01000013.1 GCF_002967765.1 Blastopirellula marina
TTTGTCAAAAAAATTGAACTAGCTTGAGTTCAAAAATGATCGTCTTCTTCAGCCACCGAAGTAGCCTCCGAAAACACAACCACCTTCGTTCTCAAACAGAGGTCACTACCAAATTGTCAAAGATCAAATTGATGCTCTCGCACCTTCAAAAGCAATTTGCTTTTGTCCCTGTGAGCGATGTTTCCCTCTCAGGAAGAGACAAATAGTACCAGAAAGGATTCGGCTGTAAAGGGGCTACGCGTCTTACGGCGAAGAATTTTGTAAACAACGCGTTTTACTCGGGAAAACACAGGGTATTCGCGTTTCACATTTTTCCCATTTAGCCCATCGGCTAAGTAATTCGGACCTCGATTTACACGCTGTGAGATCGAAATTGGCGGCCAGAATCTGACATTTGAATGTCGCCCGTCCCGTGGTTGAGGTGTAACGATCTTGCGGGTTCGTTCGGATGCGGTAGGTCTGCTTCCGATTTGATATTCATTTCTGGGGGAACGCACCGGAATCTTCCCCCCGGTGAGCTTTATTGAAGATAGAGGCTGGATAAAAGATTGGCTGGAGACGATCAAACGGGGAAGTGATTTCAATGCAGAAAGTAATCGTTGCCTGCGTGGCACTCATTTGTTTTGCCGCACCGGTGCTGCTGACACTAGCCAGTTACACCAACGAACGCGTCCTGGAAGAAGACAACGTTCGCCCGCGTGATCTGCCAGGCAAAGTGTTGTTCTTTTCTGCCAACTGGTGCCCGGCTTGCCGTCACGCTGATCCGACCTATCAAGAACTACGAAATGCCGGATACCCTATCCGCAAAGTGGATGTCGATTCGAATCCGACACTTGCCCAAAAGTACGGTATCAGTTCCATCCCGCAGTTCGTTTACGTTGTCGACGGCCACGAGAAGAGTCGCATCTCGGGCGGAGCTTCCGCTAGTCGGCTGAAACGACTATATCGCGGCGGCTGGTAACCTGCTGAAAATCTTCTTCGTTCTCTGAAAATGCGTGAGGCGTCCCAAAGTGGGCCGCTGTATAATTATGCTCGTTGTTTCTAAGTCCTTGGCTGGACGCGAGTATGGGCGACGTAACACGAATTCTTTCGCAGATTGAAACCGGCGATCGGGCTGCTTCGGAAGACCTGTTGCCGCTGGTTTATGACGAACTTCGAAAACTGGCAGCGGCAAAACTCGCGCAAGAGCGACCTGGACAAACGCTGCAAGCAACTGCGCTGGTCCACGAAGCGTACGTACGGCTAACCAACGACCCAAGTCCCTCGTGGGACAACAAAGGGCACTTCTTCGCAGCCGCCGCCGAAGCTATGCGCCGGATTCTAGTTGAGCAAGCCCGTCGAAAAAGCCGTCTTAAACATGGCGGAAACTTGCATCGGGTTGAAATGCCTGAGGTCGCTGCCCCCGAAGGAGATTCATCGGAGCGGATTTTGGCGGTCGACTTGGCGTTAACTCGCTTGGATGCTGAAGACCCTCAAGCGGCTGAGATTGTCAAACTGCATTATTTCGCCGGGCTTTCCCTGGAAGAAGTCGGCAAAGTCCTGGGCATGTCGCGTGCAACCGCCTATCGACAATGGACTTATGCTCGGAGCTGGTTGAAATCCGAAGTCGAGTCGGACTCTTGACGGTATGGGGCTCCGGCTAATGCACCAATATCTTGGAGTTTTTTTCGATCGACGTGAGACGATTCAACCTTGGCGTCGCATGGATAGGTAGACCACCTAACGGGAAACCCAACCATGTCCAATCCGACTGCTGATGCCAAAGAACTGTTTCTTCAAGCCATCGAGCTTCCGACGGCGCAGGATCGAGCGTTCTACTTAGATGAAGCGTGTCAGGGGAATGCAGAGCTTCGTGCCCGCGTCGAGCGGCTCCTTCGTTCGCACGATGATCCTCGATCGTTTATGGCCCAACCCGCGATGGCCGATCTGGCAACTCAAACCGCCGATCAATCCGGCTGGGACAAGGACTCAGGGCTACACCTTCCGAGCGATTCGGAACTGATCGACCTCTTACAACCGTGTACCACACCTGAACGGATGGGACGGCTTGGCGTTTACGAAATCATCGAAGTGATTGGTCGCGGTGGTTTTGGTGTCGTGCTCAAAGCCTATGACACGAAGCTTCAACGCGTTGTCGCGATCAAACTGCTCTCCCCATCGCTTGCACACAATGCGAATGCAGTGAAACGCTTCCTGCGAGAAGCCCGCGCGGCAGCGGCCGTGAGTCACGAACATGTCGTCACCGTGTTCGCGGTCGAAGAAGCCAGCTCGCCTCCTTACCTCGTGATGGAGTGTATTGTCGGCAAATCGCTGCAACAGAAAATCGATCAGACCGGGCCGCTCGATCCTGCCGAGATCTTGCGGATCGGAATGCAGATCGCTGAGGGCCTTGCCGCGGCACATCGCCAAGGCTTAGTTCATCGCGACATCAAACCATCAAATATCTTGCTTGAGAACGGCGTAGAACGTGTCACCATCACGGATTTTGGATTAGCCCGGGCGATTGATGACGTCACGATGACCCAAACCGGACACGTGGCAGGCACGCCTGAGTACATGTCGCCCGAGCAGGCCATGGGAGGACGTCTCGATCATCGTAGCGATTTGTTTAGCCTCGGCAGTGTCCTTTACACGATGTGTACCGGCAGAACGGCATTTCGAGCCGACAGCACGATGGCCGTGCTCCGCCGAGTATGCGACGATACGCCGCGACCGATTGCGGATCTTTCCCCTTCAATACCCAAAGTTTTGGTCGCAACCATTGAAAAACTGATGGCTAAGCGTCCACAAGATCGATTCCAGTCGGCGACTGAGGTTTCCGAGTTATTGAGCGCCACGCTGACTTGGCTACAACAACCCGACGCCCATAAGCCTCCAAGCGTGCCAGCCACACCACCAGCGCCGAAGCGGACGTCCATTCCCTTGGTCGTCAGCTTGATCATCTGCGTAGCGTTGGCGATTCCCATCGCAGCGATCTTAATCTGGCAATGGCCGACACTTCAGCTGATCGCCAACAACCAGGCAGTCGTGGAGTTCTATCATGGAGACCCCGATACCGTGGTCGACATTTACCTTGAAGATCGATACCTCCATTCACAAGTGGGTGATGGCAATGTCTTTCTGGCACCCGGCAACTATCGTCTTGTGGTACAGCCAAAGCCCTATCAAGAGTTATCGGTCATCTGGCTACAAGATCGAACGTGGAGCCAAAGCCCCCCTCCCATTCATTTAGAAGGCCCATCGGAATCCCTGTTCGTTCGTAGCGGCCAACAGTGGCGGGCAACGATTCTCTTTGGCAATAAAGAAATTCCATTAACACCTTCGCCACCATCCACGCCAATCGCGGCGGCTCCATTCGACGCCGAAGAGGCGATTGAATTCCAGAAGACCTGGAGCGATCAACTACAGGTCCCTATCGATTACGAGAATCCGCAAGGGATCACGTTCCGCTTGATCCCACCTGGCTCATTTCTCATGGGAACAGATAGCGGAGAATCAAATGCAATGGTTCGCGAACTTGAAGTGGCCACAGCGGGCGAGTTCGAGAAATTTGCCGTACGTTCGAGCACACCTCAGCATGAGGTCGAGCTGAGTAAAGCGTTCTACCTGGCAACGCACGAGGTCACTTTGGCCCAGTTCAAAGCCTTTGTCGAAGAAACAGGCTACCAAAGCACCTCGGAAGGACGCACACCCAATCGCTTTACTTGGAAAGAAATGGATATCGGCCCAGAGTCGCAGGATCGTCCAGTCATCGGCGTCAGCTGGGAAGATGCCAAAGCTTACTGCCGCTGGCTGAGCAGCAAGCATCAAGGGACCTACGATCTTCCGACCGAGGCGCAATGGGAATTTGCCTGCCGTGCGGGAAGCGTTGGACGATGGTCCTTTGGAGACGATACGATTCTCATCAACGAGTACGCCGTTTGTGATCAACAAACCGACACACCGCCTGCAGTTGTCGGAACGAAGAAGGCAAACCCATTTGGTTTATTCGATATGCATGGCAACGCGGACGAGTGGTGCCTCGACTGGCACAGTTCAATCTTCTACGCGATGTCGCCGAAACTCGATCCAGTTCGACTAACAGCTGGTGAGGATCCCGCTTCCGGCCGCGTTGTCCGCGGAGGCAATTGGCTCGACCTACCGCTCTGGACCCGCTCGGCGACACGCAGCTACGACTTTCCAGGCCTTCCTGCACGACATCACGGCTTTCGTGTGGCGATCGTGGGAGACTTGTCGTTCACCCAAGGGAAGTCTGGTGCAGAAACAGCTAACGACCAGCCGAAGCAGGAGCCAGCGACCGAATCAGGCGAAACAGATTCCTAGTCGAGGTAAAAAACAAAACTGCTCCCGAACAATCCATACAAGAATCTTTAATTTTTCATGACACAGGTCTCACGCTGGCTGTTTTCGGCGGGTTAAGATGAATCGCGACGCAAACCATTCATTGCACCTCTTCGCGTGAGTACTCCCGCCATGCATGCTTTTCGGTATTGTTCGCTCGTCTGCGTTTTGTTGCTAATTACCACGACAATTCAGGGCGAAGAAGTAAAATCGACTCATCCGAACGTCTTGTTCATCGCAGTCGACGATTTGAACCACTGGGTCGGACATCTTCATCGAAACCCGCAAACGAAGACGCCCAACATCGACCGGCTGGCTGGCATGGGTGTTACGTTCACCAATGCTAATTGTGCGGCCCCGGCATGCAATCCTTCACGGGCGGCATTGATGTCTGGACTGCGTCCCAGCACGAGCGGCTGTTACGACAACGGCCAAGCGTGGAGCCCAGTCATTCCGAAAAAGCTGACGTTAACAACTCAGTTCCTCAACGCAGGATACAACGTTTACGGCGCTGGCAAGATCTATCACGCCAAGCAGCATCGCGATGGGGAGTGGACCGAGTACTTCCAAGAGCAACCAACCAAGTTAACCCTTGACCCATCGGCGAAGAATAACGGCGTCGGCGGAATCAAGTTTGGCCCGCTGTCGAACACCGAGAGCGACATGCCGGACTACAAAGTCGTGGATTACGCACTCGAGAAACTCGACGAAAAGCACGACAAACCTTTCTTCCTAGCGGTCGGTTTCGTTAAGCCACACATGCCGTGGAGTGTGCCGAAGAGTTACTTCGATCGCGTTCCACTCGATTCGATTCAATTGCCCCCGCATACGAAGAACGATTTGCAAGACGTTCCAGAAGCAGGCATTAAGATGGCCAAGCCCAACGGCGACCATGCATTGATGCTCAAGTCAGGTCGCTGGGACGAAGCCGTCCAAGCTTATCTGGCGACTATCCAATTCACCGATGATCAGATCGGTCGCTTGCTCGATGGCTTGCAACAGAGTGACTACCGAGACAACACGATCATCGTTCTCTGGGGCGATCATGGATGGCACCTAGGTGAAAAAGAACATTGGCGAAAATTCGCTCTATGGGAGGAAGCATGCCGTGCCCCATTGATCTGGGTTGCCCCTGGTGTTACCTCCGCGAACTCGGTTTGTGATCAACCAGTCGATTTCATGTCGATCTATCCGACACTGTGTGACTTGAGCGGGATTTCGATTCCGGACCACGTGGAAGGGCCAAGCATCGTTCCGCTATTGAAGGACAGCCAAGCGGCTTGGGAACCGCCTGCGCTGACGACGTTTCATCGCAATAACCACAGTTTCCGCAGTGAACAGTTTCGCTACATCCGTTACGCGGACGGTAGTGAAGAACTGTACGACCATGTCGAAGATCCTTACGAATGGACAAATCTAGCGAAGGATACGAAGTACGACGAGGTAAAGGCCAACTTTCAAAAGTACCTTCCGAAAAAGAACGTTCCCGAGCTTCCTAAAGGAACGGGTAACAAAAAAAGGCAGAAAAAGGCTGCGTAATTTTAGACAAGTACGCAATTGCCTCGCGCGGCCATGGCTTTTATGCTGAGTCTCACCAGATGACCTTCTTGAACTGCCTTTTTGCTTAGGAATGACTCGAATGCGTGGCGCGCTGGTCTTGTTCTCACTCTTTCTGTTCGCGACAACCGCCTCAGCAGAGCCGAATACGTTGGTCACCGAGGGCTATGACCAGAAGAAAATGGACGAGGCGATCGCCAAGGCCAAGAAATCGGTCGACAAGTTCATCAAAATCTTGGAAAGCGGCGAAGGTGAAGACTTCGCTGTTAAGGCTCCGATCAAGGATGGCGAGAAGGTCGAGCACTTTTGGATTACCAATATTAAATTCAAAGATGGCAAGTTCATCGGCCGAATTGGGAACGATCCTGGCATCGTCGAAAACGTAACCATCAATCAAAAATGGACGGTGGGCAAAGAGGACATCTCGGACTGGATGTTCATGCGTGACGACAAGATCCACGGCAATTTCACGATGCGACCGTTGCTAAAGACTTTGCCCGAAGCTCAGGCGAAGCAACTACGTGCCTTGCTGGCCGACCCATAATCCAGTCTTGCGAACGGCCCATCATGCTCCCTTGGACTTCCCTTCGCATTCCGCTAACCCAAGTTCGACAACATGAAATCAACTTCTTCCCATAGTCCGTTTTCCTCCCGCCGTGGCTTTCTGTCCGCCGCCGCTGCCTCGCTGATCCCGCTCAGCCAAGCTTGTGCCGCGGACGACACCAAGACAGATTTGCCAAGCGGAGCGCGTAAGACTTCGCCGATCGTTCTTTCCACTTATTCGCTATGGCGTTTCCACAACGACGATTTACGTGACTTCCATAAGTGCATCGACATTGCTGATGAGTATGGTTTTGATGGGGTGGAGCTACTGCTTTACCAAATCGAACAAAACGACATGCTCAGTCGTTCGCGGATGATGGGCTACAAGCGGCACTGCCTGAAGCTAGGTTTGCCATTGGTTGGCCTGTCGACGCACCAGGGTTTTGTCACGCCCGACAAAGAAAAACGACAAGCGAACATTGACCGAACGATTGGCCAAATCGAAATCGCCTACGAACTCGGCATCCCTGTGATGCGCGTTAACAGCGGCACCTGGGGAACGTCAGGCAGCTTCGACGAATTAATGGCCAACCGAGGCATTGAGAAGCCGCTGGAAGGGTACACCGATGAAGATGCCTTTCCATGGGTCATCGAAGCGTTGGAGAAGTGCCTACCCACCGCCGAGAAATGCGGCGTGGTGATGGCTCTTGAGAATCACTGGGGGTTAGGCCTCACGCCAGAAGGGCTACTGCGAATCGTCAACGCAGTCGATTCACCGTGGCTGCAAATTTGCACCGATACGGGGAATTTCCTCGAAGACCCATACGATCGCCTGGAGAAGATCGCGCCACAAACGATCTTCGTACAAGCGAAAACCTACTACGGTGGCGGCCAGTGGTACTCGCTCGATCTCGATTATCCGCGTATCGGCAAGATCTTGGCCGAGCACAACTATCGAGGCTACATTTCGCTCGAATTCGAGGGAATGGAAGACTACACGAAAGCTATTCCAGAGAGCTTGGCCCTGCTTCGCAATGCGTTTCCAAGATCGTACTCATAACGACTGCTTACTATCGTATTGAATGAAAAAAGGCCCAAAGCGAGATCGCTTTGGGCCTTTTTTAGTTTTCTCAGTTTCGGTAACCTCTGCCTCACTTAGCTATCCGTCTGTCTCGCAGACATTCGATATTCGTTGGGCGTCTGTCCTACCTCACGGCGGAAGAAGTTGACGAAGTTTGCTGGTTCGGGAAAGCCACAGAGCTCAGCCACCTTGGTTACGCTATGATCGGAGTTCACCAGCATCTGCTTCGCCTGGTGGACCCGCATCGCCCGAATCTTCTTTCCTGGCGTGATACCGTACTCTTGTTGGAAACGGCGATTAAGCGTGTTTCGCGAGACGCCCAAACGGCGAGCCAACTCGTCGACGTTGATTCCCTTGCATGCTTCTCGCTCGATGATCCGGTTCACCTGAGCAACGACAGTATCTTTCACGAGTTCGAAGCGGAACGATTCGCGTTCAATGAATTCTAGTCGCACATGCTCAACCAACGAGTGTTGATTTTCCGGCGACTCTAAACGCTGCAGAACCATCTGAAACGCCCGACGTCCGATCATCGCACCATGAATCTCAATGGTCGAGATCGAAGGAGACGAAACGCGCGAGACGGTGAAATTACCGAATCCCATCAGCGCCAAGTCTTGCGGAATGCGACTGCCCAAATCCCGTGCGACACGTGATAGCAGTGCTGCCAGATAGTCGTCGTCGCAGAACATGGCCGTCGGTTGCGGAAGGTTCTCGAGGAACGTGATCAGCTCCGCTTCTCGTGCGGGCTTGAACATACGTTGCCGCTCTTCACTCGGGAGCCCCGGAGCGATGAAGAACTGTGTTGACATGCCCGAACTGTTGAGGCGTTCGATCAAGGTATCGAGCCAGGCAACTTTGAACGGGTCGTTACCCAAGTTGTGAGAAACGATTGCCGCGTTCGGACGTCCCAATGAAAGAAACTTGTCAACGAGGTCGTCCTGTAACGCTTCCCAATCGAATGCCACGGAGGGAACTCCTTCGGCAATCCAATTGCTGCCACAGTTGATGACGGGAATCCCCATCTTCAAAAGTCGACGCACCCAGGGCGACCCGTTGTAGGCCCAAACAATCGCGGCATCAAACTCGAGCTCGCTGAAATCGAGATCGAAATCTGGCTGCGCATCATCGTACGGCCACTCCAAAAGGGTTATGTGCGGATAATCCGCGGCACCCATCGCAGCACCCGACGTAATCCGCGCGGATTGCTCATGCCCCCGGGGGAGAAATAAGGCGATCGTTTTAGTTACTAAGTTCGTGTGATCAATCATCCACAAGTGACCTGGAGTCACGCTGCCAGGAGTGAAACAAATTGAAAATCACAAAAAACGGAATTAGCAATGCTTTGTTCGACACCAAATAACAGAATGTCTTACGTGAAGCCATTCCATCATGCACCGTGGCAACACATTGCTAAAGCACGATTCCCGACGCTGGGGGGCGTTGTGAACGATGTCGCGCAATGTGGGGCCAAACATCATTCATATATCACAATCATGGAGTGGCACTTAAATGTCAATGACGAGAATGAGGGGATTTACCCTTGTAGAGCTATTGGTGGTGATCGCCATCATAGGCGTACTGATTGCGCTGCTTTTACCGGCAGTGCAGCAAGCACGGGAGGCCGCAAGACGAACACAATGTTCGAATAATTTGAAACAATTAGGCTTGGCGCTCCACAATTACCACGACACACACGATGCATTTCCTTCCCGATCGGCGGGTGCTGGCGCCTGTGATGCCTGGTGGAGCGGCGTGAGTGGCTCGATTCCATTGCTCCCCTTTATGGAACAACCCGCCCTCGCAGACCAATGGCAAGAACGTCTGGTCAGTGGCCAATACTGCTCGATCGATGCAGTGTTTCCAGCAACGCAAACCCAAGTCGAAGGGCTGCTTTGCCCATCGGACCCAGAATTCCGAAATGGTCGTAACCAAGCGATGACCAACTATGGTTTGTGCGTCGGTGACAACTGGCGTCAAACCTCCGGCGGCGATGCCAATGACATCCACCCCCGTGGGATGTTCGGCTACCGTTCGTGGTACAAGATGCGTGACGTTGTCGACGGTACGACCAATACAGTTGCTTTCGCGGAAATCATTCGCCCAACCGGCGATCGCAAGCGTGGTGATACTGCCATGGGCGTTGGCCCATCTTCGCCATCCGACTGCAACAACAGTTCGATTTGGCTGGGCAATCGTTACGCTAACGGTATCTCTGTGGCAGGTGGCGTCGACAAGCACGGTTCGAGCTACCACCCAGGTGGCGCGATCTGGACTTCCGTGACGACGATCATCGCTCCGAATGGTCCTTCGTGCAGCATGGAAAACAATTACTGGACCGAAGCGATCATGACCTCGAACAGCCGTCACCCTGGTGGTGTGGAAGTGCTGTTGGTCGATGGTTCGGTAAAGTTCATCAACGAAACTATCGACACCGGCGATCAAACTTCGTCGCCTACCGACAGCGGTCCTTCGCCTTATGGCGTCTGGGGTGCGATGGGTACTCGCGACGAAGGGGAGGTGATCAGTGGCGTTTAAGCAGAACAACTTGACGAGCGATTCGCGGTTTCGCCGAATGCTGGGCGTTGGAATGCTGCTGCTGACCAGCCTTGTTGCTGTCGGTTGTGGCCAGCAGCAGATCGACTCGGAAGTTCCGCTTCCACCAGATGGGGTCGAGATGCTTCGCAACTTCCTGACCCAGGTGGCCGATCCCGACAAACCGATGCCGCAGATGTTTGGTATCGAACCTGCTTTCGCGGACGCAATGCGACATGCCCCAGACCAAGTGGCACCGCTGAAGCCGATGTGCAGCCGCCTAAAATCGGCTGGTAGCGATAAGCAACGTCGTAAGATCGCCAGCGAGATGTTAGAGAAACTCCCTAAGACCTAACATCTTTTTACTGACAACAACCGGAATACCTCGCCCCGAAGTTAATGACGGGCGAGGTTTTTCACTTTCCCATAACCAGCTTCTATCCAAATACCAGTAACTCCGGAACACAAGCATGCAAGCCTACCCTGCCACTCGACGCGGCTTCACCCTTGTTGAACTGCTCGTCGTTATCGCCATCATCGGTGTGTTAATCGCCTTGCTGCTCCCCGCGGTTCAGCAAGCTCGCGAAGCGGCTCGACGAATCCAGTGCACCAACAACCTGAAGCAACTCGGGATTGCGATGCACAACTATCACGATACTTACGGAAATTTCCCCGCCGGACAGTTCAGCCAACAACAATTGGACGATCCAACGCACCAGCCGAATCGAATGACTTGGTTCACGTCGATTCTTCCCTTCGTCGAACAAAAGGCGATGTACGACTTGGTGAAGCCAAACATGGCAAGCTCCCCGGCGAATACCTGGAACGAAACCGTTCGCAAGACGGTCGTCGATGGATTCGTTTGCCCTTCCGATCCCAACGGCGGCAAGGTCGGTAACGACGGCTTCCAAGGCAATTACCTGGCCAACTCCGGCCACGTGATCATGGTACAAGCTTACGCCGACAAACCAGCAACCGATGGCTCGGGCATGAGCGGTCTGTTCTTTGTCAAATCGCACATCGGCCTGAAAGACATTACTGACGGCACGTCCAACACCTTGATGTTCGGCGAAATCCGTCAAAGTCCTCAGGTCAACTGCACCATTGGCAACTACTGGAACGGATGGGGCATGGAATCGATGTTCACCACCCTGTTCTGGATCAATACACCAGCTCCGGACTTTGTTCCTACCGGTGCCGATGCCAATAACCTGTGGCGAAACACCCAGGTTATTCCGCCATCCGGACCTGGCTCGCAAACGGCTTACTCCCTGCGAAGTGCTCACCCAGGCGGGGTGATGGTCACGCGAGCGGACGGGTCGGTTTCGTTCCTGCCAGAAACGATGAGTAATCAAACCTTGAAGGATTTGTCCAACCGCGGTGACGGTGCCGTGATTGCTCCTTTCTAAGGTTTTGCTTTGATCGTTAAATCGGATAATAAGGAAACGACCCCAATGGCACTTACCCAAATACGTCGGCTCGCAACCATTTCGTTGGCCTTGGCCGTCCTGGCAACCATCGGTTGCTCGCGCGGTCCCGAAGTATTCCCGATCAACGGGAAAGTAACGCTCGATGGTGCTCCGATCCAAGACGGGACCATCATGTTCCTCAGCTCGGAAGGAGCGAACGAAATGGCCAAAGGGAAGATCATTGAGGGAGCCTACTCCCTCGATTGCACCCCGGGAAATAAGACGGTCCAAATCGGCGGCTACACGTCGGAGAACAAAATCGTTCCTTGGCAATATCTCAGCCAAGATTCGAGTCTCTCGGCCAATGTTACCCAAGAAGCCGAACTGGACTTTGAATTAACCTCGAAACAGAAGCGACGTCGATAGTCGTTTTTGCATTCCCTTCAAGACAGCAATTACAATCCAACGCAAAGACGATGCTATGTCGACGTTGAACCTGATTCTCGGATGCTTATTCGGCTTGGCTGCGGTGCTTGGTGGTCCGGTCGGTGAATCATACGTGGAAGCGAAGTTTCAATCCGAACTTCGCGAGAAAGCGAAAATGACACCTGGCCGCATCAACCCAGACGGCAGCCAAGAGCAGGACAGTATGGAAATCAGCGCGATCGATCGTCAAGAGAGCGCAAAACGTTGGGAACGGTATCAAAAAGGGATTCAATCTGTTGCGATTTACTCCTTAGCCATGGTCGGGCTCGGCCTGATTCGCACGCCTGGCAAAGGACAACTACTAGGAGGAATCGGCTTTGGCCTGGGTACGCTTCTGTATGGAGGTGGACTCGCCTTAGGCGCCTACTTCAACATGCCAACGATCGGTGTGCTCGCACCTATTGGTGCGATGATCTTATTGGCTGGATGGGGTGGCTTGCTTTTGGCAGTACTACAAGGCCAAGGGGAAAAGTCGATACCAGCGGGAGCTACGGAATAGAGATGAGGCACGTGATCTGCCGAAGCTCCTAGAAAAAACGCCGCGTTTACCAGCGCGGCGTTTTTTCGTTCGAAGCAGCGGTTTGCTTGACAAACTATTCGAGTCCCATTTCAGACTCAGGGAACTGATAATCGCTTGGAAACTCGGGGAACATCTCCTGAACGGTCTGCTCATTGACACGTCGGCCTTCGATATACTTCCACTTCGTTTCTGATTTTTTCTTTTCACCAAACTGATAGCCGATGGCGCCAACTCGATTTCCGTCGATGGTCATAATCGTGAGAGTCGGAACTACGACAAAGTGGCTTTGAGCCGATTCCAGGAAGTGAGGCTCCTCCGTAAAGTCAAATTCTTCTAACTTCACGCCTGATTTTTGTAGCTTGGCCATCACTCCTTCCATTGCCTCGCGAATTAATTCCGGATCATCGACGATGCCCAAAACGTGGTCATGCGTAAAACTAACAATAGTGTCGACGTCTCCCTCGAAAGTAGCCGTCATGATCTGCCGCACATCTTGTTGAACTTGCTTCGCGTCTTTCCAATCGGCAGTCGTTTGCGTTTCACGTGTGGTAGACGCCGGTTTCGGGCTATCGAGGGTTTCAATTGGCTCACAGCCTACTCCTACGAACACCATCCCGAGCAACAACACGCTCAACTGAAAACGCATAGCAAATGCCTTCTCTTGAAACTCTTGATTAAGAACGAGACACCCAAAATGCAACGTCGGGCGTTGGGTTACATGATGAAAGAGACTTCGCGAACGACAATCTCCATACAATTGACTCATTTGCGATGGACCAATTCGCTTCGTCAATCGCTTATGTTAATCAGCAAATGTGGGCGAGGCCAGAAAAACGGAATTGGAATGCCTAACCGAAAGTGCACCCGTTACTAGAAATGGGCGTCCATGTAAAAAACGCCGCGTTTGGTGTCGATCCAAACTTGAATAAAGCCGCTGCGGAAGCACTCTCCCTCTTCGATTTCACCAGGATTGAACCAATGCTCTTGGTGCCGGCGAGAATTGCCCCACGGGGGAACGAATGTGAATCGCGACGAAGCACTTGGTTTCTCGATGGGAATGCCCGGTCCAAAACGAACTCGGTAGATGCGTTCCACTTTTGCCAGAGTTGCGTAGCAGTCTGTTACCGATGCATGGAAAGTCACGCGTGTATCGGCTCCCGTAAAGCCGTTTATCCTGTCGGACGCTTGGAGTCGTGTTGCGGAAGACGGCAGCTCGAACGGGCAACTGAGACGATTGAATACGGTTGGTAAGACGACGCCAAACACGATCGCCAAAAACACCCAAGCTATCAGTAGGTATCGCAAGACGCGTTCGTGCCTTTGGTCGGAAATCAGCAAATAGCCAAGTAATGCGGCAGGAACCCCCAAGACAACCGATAGCAAAGGGCTGTACGTATCTAGTTGGTAAACGGACCCCAGTAGGGCGATGAATACCCAGACGACCGCGCAGAATTTCCGAAGTGGGAATAGGCGTTTTCTTTTGTCCGTTTGGGCAACCGTTTCGTTCATCGCCGAAAAGTCTTTGGCTCAAAACATGCAATACATGTAGAAGACACCTCGATTGGTATCAAGCCACACAAAATCACTATCGCCACGGAAATATTCCCCATCCTCGATCTTCTGTGGATCAAACCACGGCGGCGCGTTTCCAATGTCGAAATCTGTACTCCATGGTCCCCTCATTGGATCACATCGAATTTCGCTCGAGTGGAACGCGATCGGTGGATCAAAATTTCGCTGGCACTTGCTCTTAAGGAAGTCAACGTAAGCCCGACATTTGTCAGCCGAGGCATGAAACTTCATGAATGTCTCATCGGCGAAGGTTTCATTCTGCACCTGTAGATACCAAGCAGAAGAAGTAACAGGAAAAGGACTATTAAGCCAGGGCCATGCAAATGTGGAAAACGATCCATACGCCAAGATTAGGACAATGCCACAATTAAGATTCCAGCCGCAGCTTTGACGTGCGATCAACTGATATCCGACGATCGCCCCAGGAATTCCGAATAGGAGACACGGAAAGGGATTGCCAGGCTCGCAAAAATTATAGGTGCCGAGTAGTGCACCAACTACCCAAATACAAGCTAATACTTTCGTTACGGTGAATTGCAACGGTATTGGCGTGATCAGCTTTGTCTCGTTATTCATGGCGAAAATCACCTTCGAGATGAAATTGGGCACGCCCGAATATCCTACTCCACCGTCACGCTCTTTGCCAAATTTCGCGGCTTGTCGACATCGCAGCCGCGTAAGAGTGCGATGTGATAGGCAATGAACTGCAGCGGTATTACCGAGACGATTGGCTGCAGGAACTCTTCCACCTTCGGAATCCGAATGACGTCGTCGGCGTACTTTTCGATTTCGTGATCGTCTTCATTTGCGATCGCAATCACAGGGCCACCACGAGCTTTGATCTCCTGCAGATTGCTCATCACTTTGTCGTAGACAACACCCTGAGGCATGATGAAAACGCTGGGCGTATTCTCGTCCACCAAGGCAATGGGACCATGCTTTAATTCGGCGGCTGGGTAACCCTCGGCGTGAATGTAGCTAATTTCCTTTAGCTTCAAGGCACCTTCCAAAGCGACCGGGAAGTTGAAATAACGTCCAAGGTACAGGAAGTTGTTGACCGCCTGATATTTCTCGGCAACCTTCTTGGCTTGTTCCCGTGTGTTAAGAGCCTGGCGAACGGCATCCGGTAATGCCTGCAGGGCTTGGATCATTCGATAACCTTGATCGAAACTCAAATGATTCAAGCGACCAAAGTACAGCCCCAGCATTGCCATGATGGCCAATTGAGATGTGAATGCCTTAGTCGATGCCACACCCACTTCCGGTCCCGCGTGTAAGTAGATGCCACCATCGGCCTCTTGCGCGATACTACTTCCCACGACATTGCAAATCGCCAGCGTTGGATGCCCCTTCCGCTTCATTTCACGCAAAGCTGCCAGGGTATCGGCTGTTTCACCACTTTGAGTAATACCGAACACCAACGTTCGTTGAGGAACAGGTGGATTGCGATATCGAAGTTCGGATGCGTACTCGACTTCCACTGGAATCCGAGCCATCTCCTCGATCATGTACTCGCCGACCATGGCCGCGTGCCAGCTCGTTCCACATGCGGTGAGTAAGATTCGATCGACACTCCTCAGCTCTTGGGGACTCAAATTTAAGCCACCAAATACGGCCGTGGCATTATCGAGGCTCAAACGTCCCCGCATTGCGTTTTCCAGCGATTGCGGCTGCTCGAAGATTTCCTTCAGCATGTAATGTTCGAATTCACCGAGCTCGACATCTCCCGAAGCAATCTCGAGCTTCTCGACACTGTGCGCGACCTCTCCCAAGTCACGATGAGCAATTTGCAGCGAGTCCGCCTTCAGCAAAGCAATCTGGTGGTCGGTCAGATAGACAATCTTCTCGGTGTAGCCGACCAGGGGCGATGCATCACTGGCCAGATAATGAGCATCCTCGGAGACACCGATTACCAAGGGACTTCCCAGCCTGGCTGCGATAATCAAATCGGGACGACTTCGGAATAGAATGCCAACGCCATAGGTTCCCTGAAGCTTGGCTAACACGGTCTGCACGAGCGCGACCAGTTCCTCGTCGGAAGGAGCTTGACATGAACCGATGGGCAATTGCTTTAGCGCATCTTCCAGCATATAGGCGATCACTTCCGTATCCGTATCCGACCGGAAGATATAGCCTTTCTGTTGCAGCCGCGTCTTAAGGGCGGCGTAATTCTCGATCACGCCGTTATGTACAACGACAACTTCGCCGCTGGGGCCGGCATGTGGGTGAGCATTGGCTTGCGTGGCAGGACCATGCGTTGCCCAACGCGTGTGACCAATTCCTGTGGAGCCGATTGGCATTTCAAGTGCCAGTTGATCGGCCAAAGCCGCAATCCGACCGGCTGACTTGACGATGTGGATATCGTCGTAGTTATCCATCGCCGCGATGCCGGCACTGTCGTATCCGCGATATTCAAGCCGCCGCAAACCTTCCAGCAAGAAGTCCGCTGCGCGCGAGTTACCAACGTATCCGACAATTCCACACATGGCTCGTTTCCTCAATCGATCGTCCGTCAGCCGAAAGTTCCGGGCGAAAGCGTAGCAAAACGCCGACGGGACACGAATATCGATTAACGCGCACGGCCTAAATTGGTCTTCTGATTTCGACCCTCGAAAGCGTATGCTGACGAGGCATTCGCGTCTGGAACTCGCGAAGTTACCCCAGAATGGATTCGACCTGCTGCTATGAAACCCGCACTCGCCCTCTCGCTGACAAGTCTTGTTGTGATTCCAGCACGACTTCAATCGTCCCGATTACCGCAAAAGCTTCTCTTGGCGGAAACCGGCAAGCCACTGATTCAGCATACTTACGAAGCGGCATGCATGGCTCGCGGAACCGATGGTGTGATCGTCGCGACCGATCACGATTCAATCTGCCAGGCCGTGCATACATTTGGCGGCGAAGCGGTCATGACCAGCGAAACGTGTGCTAGCGGGACCGATCGCGTTGCCGAAGTCGCCCGATCTCGGCCTGACGTGGATATCTTCATTAACGTTCAGGGAGACGAGCCGGAGATTTCAGCCGAGGCGATCGAAACGGTCCGACATCTTCTGGAAGCCAATCCCGATGTCTCGATGGCAACCTTGGCGACGCCGATTCGTTGCCTGGAAAAGTTGCGGGATCCCGCTTGCGTGAAAGTCGTTCGTGCTGAGAACGGTCGCGCCCTTTATTTCAGCCGCAGCCCGATCCCCCACGTTCGGGACGGATTCGAGGAACAACTCGCAGCGGAACCACCCGTTTTTTTCCAACATTTAGGCATCTATGCATATCGCCGGGACTTCCTGCTGAAACTGGCAACCGCCCCCCCTTCTCCCTTAGAGCAGTTGGAAAAGCTGGAGCAGCTTCGTGTTTTGGAAATGGGAGAGACAATTCTCGTCGGCTCAATTGCCGAACCAAGCATCGGAATCGACACGCCGAGCGACTATGCGGCGTTTGTCAGAAAGATGAGCAATTGCTAGGATAGTGTTTTCACGCTAGCGGTCCTTCTTTGGTTTCCCTTAGGTTCCGTTTAATCCCCGTTGGTCGGGCATTAAGTGACCCTAACGGCTAGGATATCAACATTCAAAGCCAGCCTGAGTTGGTAGCCGCAGCATGTCTCTATCTGCTTGGATGCACGCAAGGTCGAAGGGCCCCCGCAACTTCATGGCAAAACACATTTTCGTCACCGGCGGCGTTGTCAGTTCACTAGGAAAAGGGTTGACCAGCGCATCGGTCGGGATGCTGCTCGAACAGCGTGGTCTGAAGGTCAAGATGCAGAAGCTTGACCCCTACATCAACGTCGATCCCGGCACCATGAGCCCTTATCAGCATGGCGAAGTCTACGTGCTGGATGACGGTAGCGAAACCGACCTCGACCTGGGACACTACGAGCGTTTCACCAACAGTCCGCTCACCCGCGATTCCAATTACACGACCGGACAGATCTACATGTCCGTGATCAACAAGGAACGTCGTGGCGAATTCCTGGGCAAGACGGTTCAAGTCATTCCGCACATCACCGACGAAATCAAATCGGTGATTCGTAAGCTAGGGGATGACGATACCGATGTGATCATCACCGAAATCGGAGGAACCGTTGGCGACATCGAGAGTCAGCCGTTCCTGGAAGCGATTCGCCAATTTCCACAAACCGTCGGTCGCGAAAACTGCTTGTTCATTCACTTGACGCTGGTCCCTTACCTTAAGGCCGCTGGTGAACTGAAGACCAAGCCAACCCAGCACTCGGTGGGACAGTTGCGTGAAATCGGTATCCAGCCAGACATCCTGATCTGCCGAACCGAACGCAACCTCAGCCGTGACGATCGCGAGAAGATCGCCCTGTTCTGTAACGTACCGATCGAGGCCGTCATTGAGGAGAAGGACAAGGACTTCTCAATCTACGAAGTGCCGATCAGTCTACACGACAACCAACTCGACGACTTGATCGCAACCAAACTAGGTCTCCCTCAAGTTTCGGCGGTTGACCTGACGCCATGGCATGAAATTTTGCACACGCTGCGTTACCCCGATCACGAGATCAGCATCGCCGTTGTTGGAAAATACGCTGAGCACAAGGATGCCTATAAGTCGATTTACGAAGCGATTGATCATGCCGGCATTCATCACAAGTCGCAAATTCGCATCGGACGTATCCAGAGTGAAGCTCTCGAAACGGAGGGTGCGGAACGAATGCTTGCCGGCTTCGACGGCATCCTGGTACCAGGCGGATTCGGCGAACGTGGCATCGAGGGAAAGATCGATGCAATTCGCTATGCCCGCCAACGTGGAATTCCGTTTCTCGGAATCTGCCTTGGAATGCAGTGCGCTGCAATCGAGTTCGCACGGAATGTAGTGAACCTGGAAGGTGCTCACTCAACCGAGTTCGACAAGCATACGCCTCACCCGATTATCGGTTTGCTCGACGAGCAAAAGAACATCACCGACAAGGGGGGAACCATGCGACTTGGCACCCAACCATGTGCTTTGGCGGAAGGATCGAAGGCTCGCGAAGCTTACGGTGAGGATGAAATCTCTGAGCGTCATCGCCATCGCTACGAATTCAACAACGTTTACCGCGATCAGTTCCGCAGCAACGGGATGAGCTTTGCCGGCCTAAAACCAGACAAGTCGCTGGTCGAGATCTTGGAAATCGACGAGCATCCTTGGTTCGTGGCAGTTCAGTTCCACCCTGAATTTAAAAGCAAGCCAATCCAGGCTCACCCTCTGTTCGCTGGCTTCGTCGGCGCGGCAATCGCCCGTCGTCATCGCGACGCAAAAAAAAATGACGCTCAGCCCACGGAAAGCCCTTCGCAGCAGGCCGCGGACGCCTGACACTGATCTTGCTTGACCACTCCGGGGATTCCCACAAGTTTCCCCGGAGATTTTTTTTGCGCTATCATCCGACGTTCCGATCGACTGATCGAGTTCGCTTGCGATCGTTTTTCAAATGGGATACCGTGAATAGCGATTTAACGATCGGCTCTATTTAACTCACCCCATGCAAAAACAACATCCAGAACGATGAGCGAAGACCCCGAAAAGAAGATCGTCGTCGATAGCGACTGGAAAGAACAAGTTCGCCAAGAGAAGAAAAAGCTTCATGGCGAAGAATCTCCGGAATCTCAAACGGAGCCCACAAGCGAGCCGACTCCTCCCTCGCAACAACCGGAAGAGACCGCTTCGAGCCCAGGGGGCTACGCGTTACCCAAGCCTGACTTCACGTTTCTGATTTCGATGCTTGCAACCCAGGCGTTTTCTGCGTTGGGGCAGATCCCAGATCCGGCATCAGGGCAAACCCAAAAACATCCGGAAGTCGCCAAGCATATGATCGAGCTCCTCGCTGTGCTCGAAGAGAAGACCCAAGGCAACTTGGAAGCTCAGGAAAAGTTGGCTTTGGAAAACATCCTTCACGAACTGCGGATGGCTTACGTCGCAAATAAATAGAACACGCTCGGTTTGGCGCCCGGGGAAAAACCAAAGAAACGGCAATTGCCAACCGGAAGAGTTCAGCAACGCTCGCAATCACCGAAATAGGCGCGCGTAAAAAAAGCCCCGCGGTTGAGTGGACTATTCTCAACCGCGAGGCCGTTGCTCACATGGGGAATTAAAAAAGGTAGGCATCCATGCCTTAAAGGCCATCCCTGGTATCTTGTGACTGACCTGGTCGTTACGGAACAAAACAGGGTTAACGACGTTCGATCAATTCCCTAGCAAGCACGTGACTCCGTTCATATTGAAATGATTTGGTTTAGCCGCTGAGTTGATCCAATAGCGATCGGAACTCGGGCATCTTCTCTTCTAGATTCTGCAGCCAAGACTCGGGCTTCCAGATTTCGACGCAAACTGCGGCACCGACGATCAACACTTCGCCGCCGGCTTCTACGCCCAAGAATTCCCGAAATCCCTCCGGTATCAGCAATCTCCCTTTTCCAGCCAACGTAACGTTGCGTTGACGCGTGGAAAGCAACCGACCTAGCAACTGAACGTCGGCAATGCGGTTCTCCAGCTTGCCCGCGGCGATCTTGGCGTGAACCAGATTCACACCCGCATCGAGCTTGCCCTGCCACTGCGGTCCGTTCCATAAGCTGAGGCAACCTGGCCGTTCCTTGACGAGGATGAGGTCGTCCTCCTTGGGTGCAAGGAGGTCGGTTATTTGCGTGGGAATCGACAGCCGAAACCGGTCGTCCAGCGTGCGGCTGAATTCGCCCAGAATGAACTCGTCTGACCCCATCGGTATCCGTTTTCATTCAGGAAAACTCGCCAAACGCCGTTTTGGGTTAGTTTCCCACTTAATCGATAAGTTAAATCCACTTGTGGGTCGAATTCCCACGTCCAAGAGTTTACCCGACCGCGCGCTTTTGGCAACCATTCTTGAGTGAAAATTGGTAATTCTTTCCAGATATGCGGAATTCCCCGAGATTTACGCCCAAGCCTTTCAGAAACTGAACTGGAACCATTTCCGGGTATTGGGTAACTTTCCCACACGATGGCCTCGAAAGCCCGAGCGATAGGGAGATCGCACGGCGGGGCAAAAGGCATTTAGCGGTTGGAATACGCAACGTGACCATAGAAGACGCGAAAGACCCGGTCGTGATCACCGGAATCGGCTTGATCACGTCCGTTGGACAGGATCGGGAATCGACCTGGGCGTCGATTCAGCGCGGAACTTGCGGCATTCGCCGAATGACGGGCATCTCGCCGATTGAAGACAACCTTGTATTAGGCGCCCCGGTCGAAGTGCCGGATGGGTACGAGCCCCGCCTCAAGCTTCTTACGCTCAACGAGATTGCAGCGGCGGAAGCTTTGCAGGACTCCCAGGTAGACATGGGAAGTGTCGATCGAACTCGTTTCGGCTGTGCGGTTAGCGCCGGCATGGGAGATGCGCGTTCGATCTTCGATGTTGTCGATATCCCTGGTGGAAGCTGGCCCGTACCAGGCGGCTTGCCACACGAACAGTTCTTCCCCTGCACTCCTTCTTATCATGTTGCTCATAAGTTCCAGTTAGAGGGACCACGTCTCTCCCATTCCACGGCCTGTGCCAGTGGACTGGTCGAACTTGGCTGTGCAGTCCGTGCGATCCGGGATGGTCAGTGCGACATTGCCCTCGCTGGCAGTGCCGAAGCGATCGACCCCCTTTTCGTCGCCGGTTTCCGCAAGATGCGCGTCCTGTCAGATGATGCCGACCCTGTTCGAGCATGCCGCCCTTTCGACAAAACCCGCAATGGTTTCGTCATTGGGGAAGGCGCCGCAATGTTTGTGGTTGAACGCTTAAGTCACGCCCTAGCTCGAGGTGCGAAGATCTACGCTGAGGTGCTAGGATGCCGCATGCTGGCCGAAGCGCACCATGTAACGGGCATTGATATGACTAGTGACGCCTTGGAGCGTCTTCTACGAATCACCCTCAAGTCGAGCGACCTCGGTCCACGCGACATTGATTACGTCAACTGCCACGGTACCGGTACCCAGCAGAATGATGTGAATGAAGCTCGCGGCATCCGAGCGGCCTTCGGACCGTTCGCCAGCCGCCTTTGTGCAAGCAGTGTTAAATCAATGATCGGACACTTACTGAATGCGTCGGGAAGTGTCGAACTGGCAATGACCGCTCTCGCACTCCGCGATGGCTTTGTCCCACCGACCTCAAATCTTCGCAGCATCGACCCAGAAGTCGACATCGACTGCGTTCCTTTAGTAGGACGACAGCTCCGCATTCAGCACGCGTTGAAACTTTCTGTTGCCTTTGGCGGTCACTTGGTGGCAGTTGCCTTGCGACGCTGGAACGACTCCCAAAGCGGCTTCGCCTATCCGGAACTCCCGGAAGACATTCGCCGCGCGGCTTAGGGCTACCAGATATTTCCCCGAGCAGGTCAAATCAAGAAACAAAAAATGCCCACGCATGCGTGGGCATTTTCTATTTAACAATCCGATATAGACACTATCGGTAGGCTAACGGCGATTTGGGCGTTCGCTGGGCACGCAATTGGATGTGCAACTGCTCCATCGCGTAGCGGTTGTTTTGGATCTGGAATCGGATATTCGGCGGTAGTGCTTGAACACCGTCCCGTTTGACCACCGCTTGGATCTCCATCATCTGATCACGGAAAATTGGAATCTCTCGATCGGTTGTCCGCAAAATGCCCAGGTGAAGTACCAAGTAGGCAGGATCCTGCAGCACCAACTCGAACAAGTCGCCCTTCGGTCCGGACTGCTTCGAGCGGAATGCTAGAGCAAGAGCCTGACGTTGCACCTTCAGTACTTTCGGAGCCTCGACTTCCTCATTGATCAATAGCAGCCCCTCTTCCTTTAGTTTCTTACCAACTTCCAAGCTTCCCAGAAGCATGGAGAGCGGTACCGAGAAGATCAGGCCGACCAATACCGGCGATAGCCAGAACAGGAAGCTCGGAGCGGCAAAGAACAATACGGTTGCGGCGGTTACGCCAATCAGTGTGTGAGCCCAGTGCATCATCAACGCGTCGGTGAGAGAGACACCAGTGTCATCGCGTTGCTGAGCATTCCATTTCACCTTTTTACCTCGTAATGTTGCCAGCACGAACTGACTGTGCAAAAGCATCATGATCGGAGCAATCAGGATCGCTACGCCTGTTTCTAGCAACACCCCCAGCCAAGCTCGTTTGCGAATCGCTGGCGAGTCTTGCGGCTGAGGTCGAAGCATCAAAGCGAGAAGTCCATATGCCTTGGGTATCAAAAGCATCCCCATCGTGGCAGCGAACAAACCGCCAGCCAGCCAAGGATTAATCCCGGCGGCCGACGCGTCACCCCCCAAATATGCCGCCACCAACGACAACGTTAGAAACACCAACCACAGTGGCGACGAGAGATAGCTCATCACACCCATGCTCAAATGCAATCGACTTGCCGGGTGGAAGCCGTCCGCCAGCAACAAGCCCATGTGCTGCATGTTGCCTTGGCACCAACGTTGATCACGTTGAGCATAGTCCAACATGGTGGTGGGGCATTCTTCGTAACTGCCTTGTAAATCGTGAGCGAGACAGATTTTCCACCCCGCTCGGCGCATCAACGCGGCTTCCACAAAGTCGTGGCTTAAAATCTCACCACCTAATGGGCCGCTACCTGGCAGTACTGGCAAGTCGCAATGTTCCATGAATGGCTTGATGCGAATGATCGCATTATGTCCCCAGTAGTTGCCATCGCATTCAGACCAGAGAGCGAATCCCTCGAGGAATACGCGTCCGTAAACTTGAGCTGCAAACTGTTGGGTACGAGCAAAAAACGACTGACGATTGACCGGCGTTGGTGGAACCTGAAGGATACCGATCTTCGGATCATTCTCCATTCGGCGAACCATTTCAACGAGAGTCTCGCCGGACATGACACTGTCTGCATCGAGAACCGTCATGTAGGGATAGTGGTCACCCCATCGTTGGCAGAAGTCTGCAATGTTCCCGGCTTTGCGACTCGTGTTTTTCGCACGATGGCGATAGTAAACGCGGCACTGCTCGGGAAGATCAATCACTAGCTTCGCCCAAGCCCGTTCCTCTTCCAGCCACACATCGGGATTGGTCGTATCAGACAGAACGAACAAGTCGAACTTTTCCGCGGCACCAAGTGACTTCAGCGACAGCGCAACCGCTTTCAGGTTGGACATCACGCTTGAAGTGTCTTCGTTATAGATTGGCATTAAGATGGCACTACGTGGCAGGCCAGTCAGATAATTGGGATCGTCAGGCTCAACTGCTTCCTTCTGTTTCTTCGACATCAGGATCGAAGCCAGCCCCATCGTGGCTGTCCAAAAACTGAAGGCGATCCAGAAGAACAAGAGCACAAACAGACCGACTAATGGATACTGAAAAACGCCGGTCGCCGAGACCGTTTCCCAGTACGCAGCAGAAGCTGTAGCAGTGGTAAGCAGCGTCAAGAACGCCAAAAGTCCGCGGGTAACGTTAAAGCAATTAACGACCGAGCAATTCTCCGAAGCCGGGGACTCGGGCGATTCGGTTGCTCGCTTATTTGCAGGACGCATCAGGCCTATTGTTTCGGCAATTTGCTTTCCCCAACGAGGCAACAACGGAAGTTTTTGCTTCGTCATTTCCTTCGGCACTGACTGAGGAACGACCTGCTTTCGTTTTGTATGAGCCGAGGCCACAAAATGTTCCGGCAGCGAATCATCGCCCCATACCTGTGGATGTTGGTTTAACAATTCAGGAAGATGAGCGCCGATCACGCCTGGGGGAGTCGGTGAACTACCATCACCGTACTCCACTTCAATCGCCTGAACCCACTTGGCTAACTTCTTAACGGTTTGGCGGATCGCCATTTTTCGCAACCGTTTTCCGTTGGCCTTGGGATCATCCGCAATTGCTTCGAGCGAATGGTTAACTATTCGCTTGCTCTCGGAAGCTATGAAATCAGGATCGGTCAAACCGAGGTCCCGTAAGTAGTCAGCAACGACTGCTTTCGCTGCCCGAATATCCGTATCCGAGATCGTTGAATGCGAAGGAAGAGTCGGTAATACCGAGCCCATCGGGTTGGCGCCGAAAGTGTGCCCGTAAAGAGCACTGACGTCAGTGGTTGAACTTAAATGGGACATAGATATCTCCACGATTCAGAGAGTAGCTCGTCCTCGACCTTGAGGATGACCTCCATCTCCATGGCATAGGGTCCGTCCGGGATCAACTTGCACGAGACTTCCACCGTATTAAGCGCGGTCCGCCGGACGACGACCTCTTGCGCGCTGCCTCGCTGTACCTCAATTTGAGATAGCAACTGGCGTTCCGTTGGAAGCGTGGATAGGTTGTCGCCCTGAAAAACGACGGTGAGAGAGAGGGAGGATTTGTCCGAGCGTTCAACCCGGAAGTCAGTCACCTTTGCAAGCGAATGTTGCTTTGGTGCCTGGTGGAGGAATGCAATTTCATATTCCAGCTCAATCGGTTTATCGATTGCAACTGGCTGCTTGGCAACCCAGTAGGCGCCAATGTTATCAATCCCTTCATGATCGGACGGAAGTTCTAAAAGCTGTACGGTTCCGTCCCGCCATGGTTCGCTCGGCGTAATCCAAACACTCGGACGCAAGCTATATTTCGCCTCGTCGTCGTTGTAGCGAGCGGGGCTCCGCTCGGATTGCATTAGGCCGAAACCATGCAACTCTTTGGCATCGTAATTACTGAGCGATGGGAAGTCGAGACGGTTCAGCGAACGACGTATCCAACTATTTTCACCCGTTTGAATCAGCAAACTATCTGCGTCGTGTACCCTCGGACGTGGGTCGTTCTCAGGCCCCTCTTTTCCGAGTCCCCACATCCACATACTGGTCAGCGGAGCAAGTCCTACCTTCTCTGGCACTTTGCGGAAATGAAGTTTCGCATTGACGTCGATCGTCATCGTTTCATCCGGGTGAATCACAAACGCATACGCACCCGTCACGCTGGGACTTTCCATCAACGCCCAGACACGAAATTCCTTTGAATCAGCCTTCGGTTGCTCGACCCAGAATTCTCGAAATACTGGAAATTCTTCCGGCTTAGCCAAGCCAATGTCGACGGCTAAACCGCGAGAACTGGTTCCGTAAAATTGCCCCGGCGAAATTGCTCGAAAATAACTTGCCCCGAGAAATGAAGCGATCTCCAACGGATGTTTTGAGTTTGGAAACTTACCAATGACTTTGAGTCCGGCGTAACCCAGATCTTTGGGTGGCTTCAAGCCATCCAGTTCACCGCGATACTGAAACCGTGAAGGATCAAAGTCCAACCGCTGTGCCGCCTCAACGGAAGTGCTATCTGGCGGAAGAAGGTAAACCTGGACTTCATCCCGGTAAATGTATCCGCGATGAAATAGCTCCATCCAGAACGGCAGACCTTCCGGTTTCCAGATCGATTTCTCGTGTTCGAAGGCGATCAATCGATAGGTGTCATAGTTCAAGTCTTTCAATTGCTCGGGAAGTTCATGGGAAGCTTCGTAGGGCTTCGATGCGACATCAGCAGCTTTCGCCTGCATGGCTTGGAAAATCGGATCATCGTTCTCAGCGGCGATCACGGACGATTGGATGTCCACTGGCAGACCTTCGCTAGCGCAAACGGCGAACAGAGCGAGCACACATAACGTCCATCGGCGACGCTTTGCTTTCGAAATGGAACGCATCAAGGCGTCCAAATTGGTTGGAAGAGAGGACATCGAAAAGAACTCTTGAAGTGGTTTGGTTGCTACTGCGATTGCGCGCAATTCTACGCTCAGTTCGCATGCAGCGTGCCAAAATTTGATTTCCTTTTCGCTAACAGGGGCCATGCGGATGGCGCACCTCGGGAATGCGAATATGTGATCCCATAACATCCCATCAAGGGACGGTGACCGCGACAGGGTTACTAGCTGCAGGCTGACCAAACATTAGTCACCCACCCTATGTGGTTTCTAGACGATCTCTTTGACACGCAGATGACCGATGTTTTGTGCAGTATTTGCACAATCTAACGACCGCATCTACAAAGCCACATATGTAAATGGATCACACATCAGACCGATGGCATTTGCCAAGCCAATGCTTCTTGGGACGCGCTGAAAATCCGTTCAAACGATATTGGCAGCCAAGCAACCAAGTTGCACGCCTTGTGAATTCTTGCACTAATGCCCCCCCCTGCTCTCGAGCATCTCGAGTGATGTCACGTGCGATCTACGATCATGGCAGTAACGTATCGATAACTGCCAAGACTTAATCGATTTAATTGGTGTGATATCACACGGAATACGGGCCTGAGTCGTCTAGAATCGAAAGTTGGCGAGGGCTCCCCTCGTCATGATGACCTCGCTCGCCTTTATTGGCCCAAGAGTTGCGAATATGAGGAACAGTCGTTAATCGATTCCTTCATCGCACAAATGGACATGCCAATGATTCGCCCACAATCCTCTCCCATCAAACCCCAGCAGCATCGCATGTCGCATCAGACTGAAGATCGATTTTTGGATGACACGCTCTCGGGCCTACAGCGTGATCCCAAGCGTTTGCCGTGTAAGTACTTCTACGATCAACGCGGGTCGCAGCTGTTCGATTCGATCTGTCAAACCGACGACTACTACCTCACGCGAACAGAAACCCGCGTCATGCAACAGTACGCGAAAGAGATGGGGGAATGCCTCGGTGAGCAAGTTATGCTCGTCGAATTCGGGAGCGGCAGCAGTATTAAGACGCGCGACCTCTTAGATCATCTTCACGATCCAGCCGCCTACGTGCCCGTCGATATTTCCTACGAACACTTAATGAAGTCGGCCGGGGAAATTGCGAACGAATATCCACAAATTGAAATCTTGCCTGTTTGCGCCGATTTCACGGGGCCATTCCCGCTACCAGAATCATCCCAGAAACCGAATCACAATGCCGTTTATTTTCCTGGGTCAACCATCGGCAACTTTCAAGTGGGCGCTGCAAAACGTTTACTCGAGTCGATCGGACGCATGTGCGGTAAACAAGGTGGGTTATTGATTGGCGTCGACTTGCAGAAAGATCGGGATGTCCTCGAGAAAGCGTACAACGATGAAGAAGGAGTGACTGCCGAATTCAACTTGAATCTCCTCCATCGCATGCAGCGAGAACTGGACGCTTCGATTGATATCAGCGCTTTCGAGCATCATGCGTTTTATAACGAACAACTTGGACGGATCGAGATCTACTTAAGGAGTCGTGTCGATCAATCGATTGGTCTCGACGGACACGAGGTTGATCTCGTTGCAGGCGAATTGATTCACACCGAATACTCGCACAAATACACCATCGATGGATTCGCCACCATGGCGGCGGAAGTAGGCTGGACACTGCGAAAAGTTTGGACCGACCCGGATGCTTATTTCGCCGTCATGCACTTCGTTATCTTGTAATTGATCGCGTAATCCTCAAGCACGAGAGATCGAGTATGACTTCCGTACCTGCCGCCGACACGTCCCCCGCGGCGAGTTTGCTACCAAAGTATGAAGCCGTGCGGCAATTCACACAGAAGCTGTGCGAGCCGCTGGAAACGGAAGACTATGTAATTCAGTCGATGCCAGATGCCAGCCCCATTCGCTGGCACTTGGCACACACAACGTGGTTCTTCGAGACATTCGTGCTCAAACCGTTTGCCAAGCACTTCCAACCCTCGAATCCAGCTTTCGAGTATTTGTTCAATTCCTATTACAACGGAATTGGTGAGCAATTTCCCCGCGCCAAACGTGGCCTGTTAACTCGCCCTACGGTTGCTAAAGTCTTCGAGTATCGCCGAGCGGTCGACCGCAAGATTGAAACGTTGCTTGTCGAAGCTTCCAACGATCAAGCAGACGAGATTTCCACGTTGGTTGAATTGGGCCTGCATCATGAACAGCAGCATCAAGAATTGATGCTGACCGACCTCAAACACATGCTCGCTCAAAATCCGCTGTTTCCGGCCTATCATTCGGGTAAGGAAGTCTTTGCCAATGATTCAGCCAACGACTTAGCTTGGCATACGACCGACGGGGGCATCTACCAGATCGGCCATTCGAACGACCAGTTCGCTTACGATAACGAAACACCACGGCACGACGTGCTCTTGCATGATTTCCAACTCGCCGATCGCTTAACTACCAACGGCGAGTACCTCGAATTCATCGAAGCGGGCGGCTACCAACGCCCTGAGTTTTGGCTATCACTTGGGTGGAATACGATTCAAAACGATCAATGGGACAGCCCGTTGTATTGGTTGAAACGAGACGGCACTTGGTTTGAGTTCACGCTTGCTGGGCTACAGCCACTTGAACCGACGGCTCCGGTTACGCACGTCAGCTACTTTGAAGCAGACGCCTACGCACGTTGGAGAGGTAACCGCTTACCGCTTGAGACAGAATGGGAAGTCGCCAGTGAGTCGCTTCCGCTAGGCGGCAACTTTGTCGAATCTGGCTACCTTCACCCGACCCCAGCCCAAAGCGGCGAGGGACTGAAGCAGATGTTTGGCGATGCTTGGGAGTGGACGGCAAGTCCCTACACAGCCTACCCTGGCTATAAACCAGTCGAGGGTGCGATTGGCGAGTACAACGGCAAGTTCATGTGCAACCAACAGGTCCTGCGGGGCGGATCGTGTGCAACGTCCGCCAGTCATATCCGACGCACCTACCGCAACTTCTTTCCGGCGGATGCCCGTTGGCAATTCACCGGCATCCGCTTAGCTCGATAAACAGCAAGCGTTAGTAATCGATCAAGCTGAACGACTCGAATGGGGCGATACGCTGTTCCCCTTCGAGTGCCTTCAGGTGGATCAAGAAGCAGCAACCAACCACGTTGGCTCCAATCTTCTCGACCAGGTTGCAACAGGCCTTCATCGTGCCGCCGGTGGCCAGGAGGTCGTCTACCATCAATACGTTTTGACCTGGTTGAACGCCATCGATGTGGATCTCGAGGGTGTCGCTCCCATATTCCAGTTCATAGTGGAACGAGTGGGTATCGAATGGCAATTTGCCTGGCTTGCGAACCGGAACAAAGCCGCAATTTAATCGCAATGCGAGCGGAGCAGCGAAGATGAAACCGCGAGCTTCCGCAGCAACGATCGCGTCGATCTGTTTCCCTTCGTAGTGGGCGGCCATTTGATCGATGGCTTCATTGAACACGTGCGGATTGGCCAAAAGGGGCGTGATATCGCGAAATAGAATACCTGGCTTTGGGAAGTCTGGGACATCGCGGATGTACGCCTTGAGATCAATTTCCGACATGCTACTTTTCTCCGGCCGACTAAAAAACATCTGAAACGTGGATAGCTCCAGGTGCTGAATATACGGGGATTCGCGAGCCACGGAAAGAATGGGGCCTCAAACGCCCTCGCTTGGCTTACTCTCAAGCAACGACTGTTGCGGACTCGCTCACTGAGGAATAGCCACGAAGAGGTAAAAAACTCAAATAAAAAGAGAGCATCATCGGATGCTCTCTTCAGCGGTTTACCAATTGGATATTACGTGAAACACCACGTTAACGTGGGACGACCAGTTGAGGTGCGACACCCTGTGGAGAAATCACCTGAGGGCCCGCTGGCTGCGGCGTGACTGATTGCGGTGCGATGCTTCCCGGAGGGGGCGGCAAACGAATCTCGCCATTTTCTGCGGCCATCGCGGCTAGAGCATCGGTGTAGGTGATCAGCAAGCCATGCACATGCTGGAAGTCGGGACGCTGCGTTAGCGGGGCATAATTGGCGTTACCGGCAACCTGGTCGTAACGAGCAATGCACGTCTTCAAAGTTTGCGGATTCGGATGAGGTCCTTGCTCAAACACTTCCTTGGGAAGAGCCAAGTACCCTTTCCACTGATTGTCGAGCACGCTTCCTAGACGGTTTGAGGCTGCGGCTAACTCCATTCGCAGCTGATCGATACCGATCGCGTTCTGCGCTGGTGTCATGGCAGGATTCATTTCAACGGCCTCTTGGGGGACTTCATAGGTCGTTGTCTCCGGCTGAATCACGGCGTTGTCGGCATACTTGGCAATCGTTTGCAGCAACTGCACAGCTGAAGCCGGCAACACGGGCGTGTTCGTTGCTGGTTGGCCGGTTGGGGTGAGCCCAGTGCTCGCGTAGTAGTTGCGATTCGCCAAGGTATCGATCTGCAACGAACTTCCATCGACGGCCGCGCCAACAAACAAGCCACGACTGCGGCTGTACGAGTAGATCTCGCTTTGCAGCGATAGATCCGTTCCGGCCGATGCCTGACGACCAACCGGTCCAGCGGCTGCGGAGGCATCGACGCCGATGGTGAACTTGCCGGTGAGAAGGCCTTGGATACTCTTCTTCGTTTGAAAGACAAGGACGACATCGGTTGCTTGGATGCCAGCCTGCCAACCGACACTTCCGCCGGTCATGGTAACGAATTGCGGAGGCTGCCAGCCGCGATTTTCATTTCGCACGAGTACGACACCGCGTCCGTGTCGTACGCCAACCACAAAGCCACCCTTAATCATGTTCGGAATGATTACGACCCCTTCGGCTTTTTCAAGCAACGAGTGGGGAATCCCCTTCGCGGGAATCGCCATGATTTCGTTAAGCACTTCAGTGGACTGCGTAACCACCATGTCTTCCCGGCTGGTCTGAGCAAACGCGGAATGGCCGCTGAGCAGAGCAAGGACGACCGCCGCCAGGATAACGGATGACGTATGTGATTTTTTCATGGTTCTCCTCCGTGATCAGCCGCCGCCGCTAGCACTGCTGGCAGAGATGCGACAGCCAAGGTTTGCCCAATGTATCCCAATGGGGGAGAACCACAAACCTCGATTTCTCCTCCACGAGGCGATCTGCGTGATGTCTTCCTATTCTACGGCTACAACCTAAATTCGTTCAGACGGAAGATCACTCCGCTTTCTGTTTGGCCACGTAATTCTTCAGCTTCTCCTCGACGCCAGGAATGATCTTCGCGGCATTGCCATGGTAGATCTTCTGCAACACGTCGTCTGGCAACTTGATGCCATAGATGTACCAAAGCCCTTGCGGCGGCGGGACTTTTTCAGAGTAAGGAAAGTACTCGTCGAATGTTTCCAGAAACCGCCAGTAGTAGTGCAGACGCTGCTCAGGCCAAGGACCATCGGTGCCAAACAGGATTCGATCTTGATACTTCAGAAAGAACTCGCGGGCCGTGTACGGTTGGCGTCCGAGTTCCGAAATCCTTGAAGCAGGCTCGATATATAGGTTGGGGTACTTCTCTAGCCACTCAGATACTTGGGCTAGGTCCTCCGAGTTGTTGGCAAAGTGCGCCCCAATAAAAGTTGTTTCCGGGTGACGCTCAATCACGCGGTTGCGAGCGGCCAACAATTCTTCGCGAGATGGAAACTCTTCCCCGTAGAAACTCCAATCTGGATGCCGCGAAAGTTCTTCCCAACGTTCGTTCTTCTTGTCGATCGGCTGAAAGAAGGCAACCGGATCGGCCGTATGAATGATGACCGGCAGCCCCAACTCGCCGCATGCCTTCCAAATTGGATCCCACCGCGGGTCGTCGATTTTCAAAAACGATCCATCGGCATCTTTGTAGCCCAGTCCAAATTGCTTGAAGAGTTTCAGCCCGCTGGCTCCCTTCTTTTTCACCTCGGCCAACTCTAGCGCCATCCGTCGACCGAAATCTGGACGCTGACATGCCCACGTTTCTGGCTTATCAGGATCGCCGCTCCCTTGCCAATCGACGTTGGCATAAATCAGAAAGCGATCAGGATACTTCGTCCACAGGTATTTAGCATGCTCGTCGAACTCAGCCCCAAGACGTCCATCAAGACTTACGCAAATCGCGATATTATTGCGATCCATCACTCCTACGAAATCATCCAATTGCTCAGGCGAGTGCCGTAGGCGATAACGAAAGTGCGTATGATCATCGACAACCGGGAATTTGGCCCTCGTTAGTTTGGTTTGGTGAACCTTGAGCGTTGCCTTGGGTCGAAACTCTCCGATAGCTAATGGACGTCCGTTCTCGCCATCAAGTGGCTCGTCGGTCGTTTCCGCCTGAGCCAGTAAGGAGTACGGCATTCCCAAAAGCAAGAGTTGTGCGATGAAGAGAGCGAAAGGTAAAAGGGAAAAACGAGGCATGAATTATTCCTTAACTAGTCAACTTACGTCCCATGTGGTGGATAATCCAAGTGGGAAGTGTTGCTGACTTAAATTTCTCTAGCAGTCTATCGTGATTGGTCCGTCCGCCAATTCATCGTAAAATGTGACGATCGATCCCCCCTTCCTCCGAACGATGTCATGAGCCTGGAAGAAACTCAAAAACAATCGCCCGGGCAACTCAGTGCCGCCAAGCACCTTAGTCGCCCCAAGGGGACGCCTCCCTGCGAAATACCAAGTTACGACCTCGACTCTATGCTAGGTCGTGGGGCATATGGCGAAGTCTGGGTAGCCACCGCTCAAAATACGGGGCGGCGAGTCGCCATCAAAATCTACCATCACCGAGGGGCGTTGGACGAAAGCCTGGTTGCTGCGGAGGTCGAAAAACTCGTCTTCCTGTCTGCGGATCGTTATGTCGTTCAATTGCTCGAAGTTGGCTGGAATGCCGATCCTTCTTTTTATGTGATGGAATACCTTCCCAATGGATCGCTCGAGGATCGCCTCCGCCGCAGCGGTGCAATGCAGGTCGATGAAGCAATCGACATTTTTCAGGATGTCGTTATTGGACTGCTTCACGCCCATGGGAAGGGAATTTTTCACTGCGACTTAAAGCCTGCTAATATTCTACTCGACCAGGACGGAAAGGCCCGAATCGCCGATTTCGGCCAGTCACGACTTTCGCATGACCAACGTCCAGCATTAGGGACCATGTTTTTCATGGCCCCCGAACAAGCGGATGTTGAAGCCACTCCCGACGTTCACTGGGATGTTTACGCCCTCGGGGCGTTGCTTTATACGATGCTCGTCGGCGAGCCTCCGTTTCGCTCTTCTTCGAGTGTCGGAGAAATTGACTCTTCTAACGGGCTGCGTGATCGGCTGGAACGATATCGTGAAGTTATCATTAATTCCCCGCCTCCCGAAGCTCATAAGAAAATTCGAGGTGTTGATCGCGAACTGATTCAAATTGTCGATCGAGCCATTTCTGTCGATCCACGACATCGCTTTCACAACGTTCAAGAAGTCCTCGACGCGCTGAACGAACGTCAGCGGATGCGGTATCGACGCCCCCTAATCTTGTTAGGCGTCTTAGGACCGGCCATCTTGTTGACGATTGGCCTCTTTTTTGGTTGGACGAATTACCAGTTTGCCATGGATGCCTCGAAACAAGCGATGGTTGCCAAAGCGTACGAAAGTAACCAGTTTGCTGCCGAACTGGCCGCTACCAATGTTTCGCACGCGATCAATGCGCGATTTGAAGATGTCGAACGCTTAGCGCGGGACAAAGAGTTTATCGATCTCTTCCTTAAGACGATTCACGATCCAGAGCTCGAACCTCTCCTCGACAAGCTGCACGCCGAACGCGCCACCGGTAAGAACCAGACGCCCGAACGGATCGCGTTTCAGAACCATCCGGCCAGGAAAGCCATCCAACAGCGGATCCTCGACCAATTCAAACTTCCGTCCCAGGCCAACACGTCAAGTTGGTTTGTCATCGATTCAGACGGTTTTCAGATCGCCTCGTCTTACGATGCGAATTTGGCCATGACCCCGATCGGCGGCTACTTTGGCTATCGCACCTACTATCAGGGAGGCAGTGAAGATCTTTCACCAACTGCACCGACGCCTCCTCCGATTAAGACGACTCATCTCTCCGCCGTGTTTCGCAGTACCGCTTCCGGCACCTGGAAAGTAGCCATGTCGACACCGATGCGTCATGACGGAAAGCTTATCGGTGTGGTCGCGATGTCGGTGGACGTTGGAAAGTTTACTGGACTGGAACCCGCCGAACACCAGTTTGCCGTCTTAGTGGATGGACGCAATGCTCCAACACATGGTGTGATCTTGCAGCATCCGTTGTTTGACAAATTGCTTGAAAATCGTGAGATGGTCCCACTCCGTTTTTCGGAGGACCCCCAGTTTCGGGTACCCCTTTCGCAATTTGATGCCGGCACTCCCGTCGTGGGAAAAGATCCGCTAGGTCGTGACGAACTTGGCAAAGAGTACGATCGTGATTGGATTTTTGCCGCCCAAGGGGTCTCGATGCCAACACGACCAGACTCCACCGCGCCCGATCAAGAATCAACCGGTTTGGTCGTTGTCGTTCAGGAAGAACATTCGTTCGCGATCAAACCGATTTACGAACTCGGATTACAACTCACGCAACAAGGGATTCTTGCCGCCGCGTTGATTATTCTCGTAGTACTCATCCTGTGGTTCTTCGTGGTACGAGCTCTTCGTCGAGTTCCGGTCGGAGCGACTGGGAATGGCGATAGCAGCAGTATCATTCCTCCTCACGAACAGACCACGATCGCTTTTCCTACGCGTCGCGCCACCCCTAAATAAGTACGCCCTATGGCTGAACTGTTTGCCCGCGATACTCTCAGCTCGCAGCGATGGCGTCGGCGTCTGGTGCCGAACCAACCGTTTATCATCGGCCGGACCACGTTATCGTTTCCAGTGCTATGGGACAAGCAGATCTCGTCGAAGCATGCTCAGCTGACGTGGAATGGAAGTCAGCTTGAAGTAAGTCAATTCTCGGAAGCAATCAACCCAGTCTTCTTCGAATCCAAGCCGCAAACTTCATTTCTGGTTAATCCTGGTCAACACTTCGTCATCGGACACACCGAGTTCTTAGTCGAGAACACCGAGCCGACACTTCCACAGCCTCATCGCAGTCCCAAAACAGAAGTCACAATTCATCCGAGCGAGATTCGCAAAGCCTCGTTTCGCAAGACACCAGGGCGAATCGAATTGCTGACCGAGATGGTTTCGAAGATGACGTCGTGTAACGATCACGAACAACTTGTGACGATCACTTTACAGCAGCTTCTTGCAGGTATTGCCCATAGCAACGACGTCGTCCTGCTCGAACAGCGAACCAGAAAGAACAACGTTAGCTACGTCCCCATTGCTTGGGACAGTCGCGATGGTTATTCGACACCGGGCGGGTCTAGCCAAAGCTTGATTGAGCATGCCACCCAGTCCGAGATGTGCGTGCTGCATGTTTGGCCGAATGATCCCTTACCCCATGGAGACGATTTCACGCGGGTTGCCGGGCATGATTGGGCAATGTGCATTCCACTGAAGTTTCAGTTGAACTCGGCCGGTGCCCTATACCTGTCGGGACAACGGGCAGAGCTCGAGGGCAACCTAACCGAAGTTGAAATCCTGCAAGACGACATCAAGTTTGCCGAGCTGGTAGGTTCGACATTCGCTAATCTATCGAGAAATCTGGCATTGGAACGACGCCAGTCCCAATTGAATCAGTTCTTCACACCTGGCTTACTTGAAGGTGTCTCGACTGACCTGGAAAGTTATCTTTCTCCTAGGGAAGCCGATCTTATTGTATTGTTCTGCGACTTGCGGGGGTTCTCCGCAGCAACCGAAGAGCACTTTGATCAGCTAATTCCGTACCTGCAGCAAACCAGCGAAACCCTTTCCATCATCACTTCGGCGATCTTGGCTCAACAGGGCGTTATTGGCGATTTCCACGGTGACGCCGTAATGGGCTTCTGGGGATGGCCACACGACACCTTACAGAGACCGCTTGGCGCAATTCATACTGCCCAGAAAATTGTCCGAGCCCTCGCAGGGGACGACTTCCTTTGCAGCGATTCCCCTCCCTATGCCGGGATCGGAATTGCCGCCGGACGTGCCGTTGCCGGGATGATCGGTAGCCGCGATCAAGTCAAAGTCACGGCGTTCGGTCCGCCGGTAAATCTGGCCTCCCGAATCGAGGGACTCACTAAGCCGCTAGGCGTGCCACTACTTCTCGACGAGAACGCCACCAAGCGACTTCAGCAAGATCCGACGATGCCGCCTGACAGCTTCGTTCGCCTGGGCAACTATCGACTTGCGGGATTGCGCAAAGCGACGCAGATCTATACGATTAAATCAAGCGAAATTACGTGGCTTTCAAACTACGATAATGCATTGGTCCACTTCGAATCGGGACGCTGGACCGAGGCGAAGCAGCAACTTGAAAATGTCCCGTCTCAATTCGGCCCGCGGACCGCACTGCTCGCCGTGATGGCCCAGTACAAAGGCGAATGTCCAGACGTTTGGGACGGTGTTATCGAGCGGCGGACGAAATAGATCGATCTTTATCTGCTATCATCTCAGTCCAAAAACGCTTGAACTCTGCCGCGATGAAGAACGACCCCGTGACCACTAACACGTCCTCCGGTCCGCAAGCGGCGATCGCTTCGTGAAACGCGACCTTCGACTCCTCGATCGCGTGTAATTGAATCGGGCGTGCTGTTTCGATTTGCTCAGCTAACTTCAGCAGATAAACGGGATCAGTACAGCGTGGACTGAAACTGTACTTGGTCAGCCAAGCTTGCTCGAATGCTCCGAGCAGATGGCCTAGAACCGCCGCGTGATCTTTGTCGCCACTCGACGCAAACACCAAATGACGTCGACGTTCAGGGAAGTGTTCCTCAAGTACCTTCACCAACGCCTCCGCGGATGCATCGTTGTGAGCGGCATCGACGATGATCATCGGACGTTCACTGATACACTCGATGCGCGCCGGTAACGTGGTTTCAGCAAGCCCAGCCTGCACAGCTTCTTCCGAAATCGAATAATCCATCCCTCGAAGTAGTTCAATCGAAGCGATGGCCAGCCCGGCATTGGTCGCCTGATGAGTCCCCTTGATACCAATCGTGTATTGACGTGCCGTGTTCTCTTCCCATTCGAAGGCAAATGTCTGCTGAAAGCGATGCCCTTCGGAAGTCCGGCTACTAGATCGCTCGCTGGGCAAGCTATGAAAGTCACGACCAAGCTGCCAGAGAGGAGCCAGGTTCTGCTGCGCGACCTCTGCAATGACTTGCTGCGCTTCGACCGCGGTGACACCACTTACAACTGGAATTTCAGGCTTGATGATTCCCGCCTTTTCGCCAGCAATCTGCGCTAAGGTATCACCCAGCAGCGCCATGTGATCGCGACTAATGCTGGTAATCAAACAGAGCAGCGGATGACAAACGTTCGTCGAATCGAGACGTCCGCCCAGGCCAACCTCAAAAACAGCGAAGTCGACATTTTGTTCCGCAAATAAGAGAAATCCCATCGCGGTCGTGAGTTCGAAGAATGTCAGTCGATCGTCATCACCGGCGACTTCGTCCATCTGGCGAACAACCGGGATCAACCTATCGACTAATTCGACGATTTCACTATCCGAACAACTTTCCCCGTTAAGCCAGAATCGCTCCTCAAGCCGCTCTAAATGCGGTGAGGTGAATTTACCGACTTGGTAGCCGGCTTTCCATAAAATGTTAGCCAGAAATGCGGATGTCGACCCCTTACCTTTGGTCCCAGTGACATGGACGACTTTCAGCTTCCGCTCAGGATTTCCTAAGGCATCCATGAGGGTCTGCATTCGGTCTAGCTTGAAGCTACGCGAACGGTAGGGAATGTCAGTAGTTCGCTCGTAATTGATTCGCTGGAAGAGGTAGTCCAACGCTTCTTGATAACGAGTCGACTCAGTAAGACTTTGTCCGGCTTCCAACGATGTGGCTTTCCCAAGGATTCAAGCAGGTAGCGAAGCAGAATGAACAGCCACTATCTTAACGAAAAAGCTTAGAGGCAAAATGTGCAGATACCACAGCTCTCAACTGTTCCCCCAGCGGTCGCCAGAATCTGGGATGAGGCAAGAATAAAAAAAGGCCGGTTTGCTGCGGGAAGCAAACCGGCCGGATCAGGAGACGGACGTTTTTAACGGGATTTTCACTTCGTTGGACAGACGAAGTGAAAATTGGAGGTTGCACGAATGTTCGGGGGAACATTAGTAACGAGCTTGTCTCTTCGTTATGCACGAGCCGTGCCAATTCCCTGACAATTCACCTCGAATCAATCGTAAACCACTAACACAAAAAGACTTACAAGCTACACAGATGTAATGATTCGGGAATTGCTAGCAGAAGCTATTGTAATGTTTGCAATTTGTACAAACGACAATTGAAGTTCCTACTGCTTTCACCACAGCTTGCCGGTCGAACCGCTTACCTGACGAAATGTCGGCTTACAACTTGTTCCGCTCGACGACCTCACCCCCGAAGCGAGTGGCAATTGCCCGGTAAACGTAGAGGTCAACGGTTTCTGTCACCTTGCTCACGCTTCCATCCATGAAAGTCACATTGACCACGCCAGGGTGAAAGCTGCGTGCGGTAACAGCGGCCATGCAAGGATTGTCCGCAACATCGGATTCACCTTCCGGATTGTTGACGAAGTCTGCCGGCTGCAAACGCCCGTCGATATTGAAGATCGTATTTGGCGTAAAGAATGCTGTGTAACCGGTTTGAAGCACATTGCCAGAAACCCATTGCGTGTGCCCATAGTTCGAGGAACTGGAACTGACGTTCGTATTGATCACGCCGGCCATATCTGCCAGGGCTGGAATCCCAGATGAACTGTCGTAGGTTCGGGAACCACTGCTAAAGAGTGTGAACGAGTTGACCTCAGACATGCCCATCGTGTTGCTCGTCCCATCGGTTTGGAACTCGGCAATTCGGGTGTAACGATTGGGCCCAAACGCACCATCGCCGCTGTTACTGCCGTTGTAGACGAAGAAAGTTCCATGACAGAGGGCGTAGTTTGATGGGAAATAGTCAGGAATCCCATCCCCGGTTGCATCAACCGCACGCAAATTCACTTCTGAAGGACACTTAAACATGTCCAGCTCGATCGCCGGCAAGGGAGTGCCGGAACGCAACACGTTGCCAGCCGCGCCGTCCGATTGGTAGACAGAATAGGGCGTTCCCCAATCGATAGCCGCCTCAAGATTCGCTTGTTCGATAAAAGGCAACAGCCGGGCCAAGCCCGACCATCCCCCCCGGCTATCCCAGGAGGGTGGAAACGCATCGTATGTGCCGTGATAACTGTGCGCAGCAAGCCCTAACTGTTTGAGACTGTTGGTGCACTGCATACGCCGAGCGGCTTCTCGCGCTTGCTGAACTGCGGGCAACAGCAAACCGACCAACACGCCAATGATGGCGATAACAACTAACAACTCGACGAGTGTGAAGCCCTCGCGACGTTTCATACGTGACGACCTCTAGAAAATGGGGCGATACGACCTTATGCCTCCCTCTCGGGTGGGTAATTGAATGATACCCGCATCCTGGTTGTAAACCGAGGGATTTTGCAACAATTTTCGAGGTAATTTCCATCGCTCGATCGTGCATGAGCTTCCAGACGTGGACCTCGCAAGTGAGATCTGCCAAAGCACTACCCTTTTGGGGATCCGTGAGGCTGAGATCTTGACTTTAGTTCCCGAGTTGAAGCGCTGTGCAAAGATCAGTCGTAATGAGCCCACGCGGCAGAATCCCCCATCCAGGCGGAAAATACGGAAAATGCCGAGGAAGTTCGCGTGAAGTCGTTGCGGCATTGGACTTTGGTTCCTTGTCACTAGATGGCCGCGCATTTATAGTCGAACTTTTCCCTTATGCGTTCTCTCATTCACCGGTGAAGTAGAAAAAGCTGTCGCCGCTAGCCGAACCAAGCTGGCTGAGCTACGTAGACAGGGGGTATCTGGACGTTAGCTGTTTTTCAGCCGACGTTCACTAATCATTTACTCCTCCTATATTTTCTTCCTTCACATAATCCACCACCGTGGCTTGAAACAGGTTCCATGGCATCGGTAGAAACTCAACCGCAATCGACCGCTCCCTCGTCCAACAACGAAGTCATCATCGAAACGCGCAATCTGACGAAGATTTATCGCGATTTCTGGGGCCGCCAGAAGGTGCGAGCGCTGAAAGCACTCGACCTGGAGGTTCGCCGAGGTGAGATCTTTGGTCTTCTTGGGCCCAACGGTTCTGGCAAATCGACCACAATGAAACTGCTTCTGGGGCTCTTGTTCCCCACCAGCGGTCAGGCATTGGTCTTCGGTCAAGATCCGTCCAGCATCGCCACCAAGGAACGCATCGGGTATCTGCCGGAAGAGTCGTATCTCTACCGCTTTCTGGACGCCCGCGAAACGCTCAACTTCTACGGTCAACTTTTCAACATGCCGGCTGATGTTCGCCATCGCCGAGTGAATGAACTGATCGAGATGGTTGGCTTGAAATGGGCCGAACGCCGTCAGTTGAAAGAGTACTCCAAAGGTATGACCCGTCGTATCGGCCTGGCACAGGCTTTGATCAACGACCCGGAATTGATCTTTCTGGACGAACCAACCACCGGTTTGGACCCAATCGGTATCCGCGAAATGAAGGACTTGATCCTGAGGCTTCGCGACGAAGGTAAAACCGTTCTGGTTACCAGCCACCAACTTGCCGACCTGCAAGACGTGGCCGATCGAATCGCGATTTTGCACCAAGGTGAACTGAAAGAATTGGGTCGCGTGGATGCCTTGCTGAAGGTGAGTGAAGAAACCCAGATTCGTGCGAAAGGGGTCAGCGAGCAAGCCAAGGCCGAAATCATGGCTATTCTCGAACGAGAACACGCCGAGAATATCTCGGTCGAGAATCCCACAACGACCTTGGAAGAACTGTTCCTCAATATCGTTCGCGAGAGCGAGGCCCGACCTGGCCGCCGAGCCGGTTCGGATCAGTCCTAAGCACCACGTCGCCTTTGGCCTCTCCCTTCTTTCCACGCGAATATCACGAGTAAGAAACAGTCACCATGGGGATTGAAGATAATATCCAGTCATTGAGCCAGTGGCTTCTTCCCATTCCTGGCCAGCAACTGGGGGGACTTCTAACCTTCTTGATTGCCCTGGTCATTCTGATCGTTTGCGGATTGATCTTCGGGTTTGCGGTTTCCGTTTTTCGTAACGGCCCATTCGAAGCCTTCTACGCCGTTTTCGGTACCGCCGTGAAGGCTGTGCCCGAAATGTTGTCGATTTCGCCACGACGTGTCTGGGCAATGACTTGGCTGGCAATTCAAGAAGCGATCCGGAAGAAGGTGCTGATTATCTTCGCAATCTTCCTTCTGGTTTTGCTGGTTGCTGGTTGGTACATCAATCCGAGCGCTGAGCAGCCCGTTCGCCTATATCTGACATTTGTGCTGACGTTCCCCAAGTGGCTGGTGCTTCTGCTGGTCATTGGTTTGAGCGTTTTCAGCTTGCCCGACGATATCAAAAGCCGCACGATCTACACCATTTTCACCAAGCCAGTGCTTCCGAGTGAAATCTTCTTGGGGCGTTTATTTGGCTTCGTGGCGGTGGGAACAGGCGTGCTGGTGGTGATGGCCGTGTTGTCCTATGTATTTCTCATGCAGGGGCTACAGCACACGCATTACATCAATGCAAACGACTTAGTCGCTGGCGAGAACGGCACTCTGATCGGCGAAACGACTGAATCGGAAGGGCACAAGCACACCGTGACCATCTACCCCGAAGGGGATGGTGAAACTGATCGTGTGCACGAACACCGCCACTCGATCGTAACCAACGAAGGTGCTGGACCAGAAGAAAAGTATGTTGTCCAAGGTCCGTCCGATATGTTCCAGGCCCGCGTCCGCCATATCGGTTCGGTTCGCTTCTTGGATCGTTCCGGGAAGAACACCTCGGAAAAAGGTATCAATGTCGGTAAGGAATGGGAATACTTCAGCTACATCGAAGGAGGGACCTTCGGCGCAGCAGTCTTCACATTTGAAGACATCAACGAATCGATGCTCAACAGCGAAGGCCAGTTGCCGGTCGAATTCAACATCAGCGTTTTCCGAACCTACAAAGGTACAATCACCGAAGGTATTCGAGGTAACTACTACTTTAAGAATCCCGAGACCGGTGCCCGCAGCATTGCGATTCCATTCACGGCGAAGGAAGAATCGGATCTGCAGTACATTCCTCGCACGCTGTCCAACTTTAAGTCCGATCCTTCGCAGCCAACACTCGACCTGTTGGACGATCTGACGACCGAAGACAACGGACGTTTGGAGCTGTGGATTCAGTGTGTCGAACCGGGGCAGTACTACGGTGTGGCTCAAAACACGGTTTACATCCTGGAAGACAATCGCAGCTTCATGATGAACTATATCAAGTGCTACATCGGCATTTGGTTCCAGGTCGTTCTGGTCATTACCTTCGGGCTCGTGTTCAGCACGTTCCTGAATGGCCCCGTCGCATTGCTCGGTTCGTTCCTAGCCCTTGGCTACGGTAGCATCGCCACAGCTGTCCGCGGATTGGCAAGAAATGTGATCTTCGGCGAAAACACCGGTTGGTACGGTGGTGGCCCGGCGGAAGCGATGGTCCGCCTATTCCAACAGAAGAACATCATGACCGAATTAGGTGACTACACCTGGGTGAAGGTCATACAATCCATCGATATGGCGTTTGCCTTCATGATCTATGCGTTTGTCAACATGTTGCCTGACTACAGCATGTTCGACACGATGGGCTTCGTCGTTGATGGCTACAACATTCCGACGGCCGTGGTCTTAGAGCAGCTGGTCACCGTGATCGGCTTCTTGGTCGCCCTGGTCGGAGTGGGTTACTTCTTTCTGAAATCGAAAGAAATCGCATCATGAACAAGAACAAATCTTTTCAGCATAAGATTATCTATGGCGGTTGCATGATCGTGCTGTTGATCGCGATCTCGCTGATCAGCCGGCCTGCCACCACTGCCGAAGACAATCCTGGCGGTATGCTCGCTCAGATGCGGAAGGAATATCACATTTCCGATGCCGAGCTGGGCAAAGTTGACCCGGCCAGTGAGGCCATGCGATTGTCCTTGCTAGGACTCGACGGTGTGGCGATCACCTTCCTCTGGAACAATCTCAACGAGTACCAGAAGACCGAGCAGTACACCTTAATGGAAGCGACCGCTCGCACCATCTCTTACTTGAATCCCCACCTTCTGAAGGTTTGGGAATTCCAGTCTTGGAACATGTCGTACAACGTTTCGCGTGAGTTCGATAACTACAAGCACCGTTACTTGTGGGTCAAACGGGGTATCGAGTACCACATGGATGGTACCGAGTACAACTACAACGAACCGCGCATGATGAATTCGATCGCGCACTTCTTCGGCAACAAATTTGGTATTGCCGACGAAAAGGTCGAGTATCGAGAACTGTTCCCAACCGATCGTCTGTTCCACGCCAAAATCCAGGAACATCTCGATCGCAGCGGTGCCGATGTCGTCCAAGATGCATCCGGCGTCGTAGAAGGCAATCCCGACAACTGGCTTGTTGCTCGCCTATGGGACCTGTGGGCAACCGACACGCTCGACAACGAACGTGGTAGCATCGGCGCCATGTCACCGACCATCTTCTATCAGTATCCTGCGAAGCGTCTGATGAATTTCGGTGAGGCGATCGAGAAAGAAGGCCATATCTCCGAAAAAGCGAAGTCGGCTTGGGGCCAAGCGTATAACGAGTGGATCGAATACGGCGATCATGAAATGCCATCGACGTACGGTATTCCGATTAAGCTGAATGACGCAGATCGACTCAACAAGGAAATCGCTGTAGATCAAAAAGAGTTCGACGACAATTACGGCAAATACGTCGACGTGATCTACCAAGAGAAGTTCTCGAAGTTACCCGAGGAGACTCAAGGGGCAATTGAAACCGATCCAGACAAGCGATCCGACGAGCAAAAGAGCTTGGCTTACGAAGCGGAGCGAACACTGAAAGTGTCGGAATTCGAGGTCGTCAAATACATGCGTGACAATGACATCGAAGGAACGCTGGAAGCGTCGAAACTGGCCAACAAGCTCGATCAAGAGAAGTTCCTACGGGGCGTGATTGATCGCCAAAAGGATATCGTCGCATTCAACTATTGGCGAACCCGGGCTGAATCGGAAATGACCGATCGAAACCTCGAAGCACGCCAGTTGGTGTTTGATGCTCACGAAGCTTACAAGGACGCCAACCTTGTGAAGTCGCGTGAACTGTACGAGAAGGCTTGGGAACAATGGGAGGCAATCTACAAAGATTACCCTGCCCTGCGAGAAGACTCCTCCGCGGATGTCTTGGCCGATTCGATCAAAGAGTATCGTTCGCTTCTGAACCAGTTTGACGAAGATATCTCGCCTAACTTCCCGCTCTTGGACATCCTGAAGAACAACACGGATGACTTCACGGAGCCAACTTGGAACCCGGAAGACGAAGCTGCGAAAGAAGTTCCCGTCGAAAAACCATCCGGTAAAGAGGGCGAGACCGCCGAGAAGAAAGAAGAGACCAAACCGGACGAGAAGCCTGCGGATGAACCGATGAAAGGCGAGGCAGAGGCACCCGAGCCAATGACCTCAGAGGTCGACAAGACCGAGCCGATGAAGGAGGATCCCAAGAGCGAGGGCCCGATGGAAACCAAGTCGGAAGAGGCTAAGCCAACAGAAGACATGCCAGAGGACAAGGCCGAGACATCCTTGGAAGAGTCGGCCGAACCGAAGGAATCCGAAGAACCTGCCGAAGAAAAATCGGACTCGTAGGATTACCGAAGTGGAAACGGTTGAAAACGAATCGCCAGAGGCTCGATCGAATACCGATCGAGCCTTTTTCATTTACCAACGGATCGTTAGTCTTTTCCTGCCGGTTCTCATCGGCGTGACCTATCCCATTTGGTTTCCACAGTCCCAATTCCCCGCCGTGCCGGTATGGCACTTTCTCAGCCCCGTTCCCGGACTAGTCGATGCCGTCTTGGCTGGGTTGCTGCTCGCAATCTCGGTGACACTTCTAATCACCGGGCCGCGAGTCAAACCGGCATCCATGCTGTGGCTTTCGCTCGCCGTCCTGCTCTCTGTATCGTTCCTGTTGAACCAACATCGCTTTCAGCCTTGGGCGTATCAGTTCGCGTTATTGGCGACCTTTTTTGCGTTGGCACCAGCTTCCATTGCACGTCGATTGGCGAGTTGGTTGGCCCTGAGCGTCTACTTCTATTCGGCACTTTCCAAGCTGAACCCATCGTTCATTTCGGAGCTTGGTGCGGACTTCCTGTCGACCATCGCAACCTTTGGTGGCTTAACTCTCGACGCCGGGCATCAGGAACACTGGAAGTGGTTGGCACTTGTATTCCCGGCATTCGAACTGCTGGCTTTCGTGCTCTTGTTGAGTCCGGTAACACGGAAGCTGGGGGTTATCGCGGCTTGCACGATGCATATTGGTCTACTGATGGTATTGGGGCCGCTTGGGTTGAATCACAGTTGGGGCGTGCTGCTGTGGAACGTTTTCTTTATAGTTCAGGCAATTCTTTTGTTCTGGTTTCCCGCACCTCCCCCAGAGACCAGTCCCGTCGACTGGAAGGCCCGTAGCGCTCAGGGCATTTGCTGGATCGCCCTCTTATTTCCGACACTGGAAGTCATTGGGATTGGCGATCCTTGGCCTGCGTGGGGACTGTACGCGTCCCACGTCGGGAGAACCCATTGCTTTATCGTTCGTCACGCGGCTAAATCACTGCCGGAAGATCTACGCTCTTACGTCGATACTGAGTCGTCGAACGACCTTTTCATCCCCATCGACCTCGGGCGTTGGTCCATCGAAACGACTGGTGCCCCGATCTATCCCGGCGAGCGATTTTCGTTCGCCGTCGGCCGTTCATTCGTGATGAAGACAGAGATGGAGAACATGACGTTGTTCGTCGTCGAATCTCCGGCCGGACGAATCCAAGACGATCGCGACACGTCCAAGATCTCCGGGGAAGTATTGGCAGGCGAAAGCAATCAGCGGTTCTGGTTAAATACGCTTCCGCGTGACTACTACCTCAAAGATTAGGGCCGAACGCCAGCGAACAAGACGACAGAGCCGATCTGCTCTGTCTGCACGTCAGCGAGCGATTCAGATAAGACCTCTTGCATCCGGTCGAGCGTGTCGTTGAGGTTACCAAAGATGCCTTTTCGGTTGTATTTCTCCATTGCCAAACGTCCCCACCATCCCATCGGCTGAGGCTGTCCCAGAATGGTTGCACCGAATAGTCGGCCACCTGGGATCACGCTGGCCACGCAGTGCTGAAGGACGCGTCGTCTAAACGGGATGGCTCCAGGTAAACAGTGCAGCACGTACATCAGCGAAAGGGATTCATACGGATCAAACCGCTCCGCGAACGATTCCGCCAGATTTGCCTGGAACACTTCGGGCTTCAGTTCGGCAACTCGCGAAGCCGCCGCTTCCAAGCAATTCGGATTCGCATCAAGCAAACCTAACCGGCACCCAGGCACAAGCTTCGTCGATTGCTTGAGAAAATAGCCCGTCCCCACACCAACATCGAGATGATTGGAAGATACGTGTCGATCAAACCACTGCTTCAGATTCTCTGTCGGACAATTCCAAAGCCAGCGATTGGAAAATCGGTGGACAATGGTGTCATACCAAGACAAAGTTCGGCGGCTATAAACCTGGTAGCCTGGCTCTGGATCGGGAGAGTCAAATTGGGAAACAGTCATCGACGAAAAACATAGGTTGGAGCATAACGAACAAGACGCGTTTCTATTGTAACGCATCAGGCATTAAGGAAGCCGGAGGACCGTAGACGGATTGTTTACGGTACAACCCGGTTGTGTCAGATAGGTCGTAGCGATTGTATCGACCGACTTCGATTTCACCCGGCAATTCGCTATGTGGTTTACCTCACGGCGCCTCGTCCTAAAGGAGTTATCGCAACCTATGGTTTTCCCATAGGTCTGTAGTATCTGACTCCATTAGCAGGGCATTTGTGGAAAGTTCACAGCAACTAGCCGAGTCTGCATCAACACGTCGGTGGGGTGCCTGGGGAATCGTCGCCGGAACAATGCTGGCGGTCGCGATCGCTGTCAGTCCCAACGGTGCCGATCCCGATTTATGGGGTCATGTGCAGTACGGACGCGATGCACTTCGCGATGGCTTGGCTCGAACAACCACCTACAGCTACACGGCTGAAGGATATCGCTGGATCAACCACGAGAATCTAAGCGAGTTGGCCTTGGCATTTGGTGTCGACACGATCGGTCCGACGGGTTTGTTGATACTGAAAACCTTGCTCGGTCTTTTGCTTTGTGCCATCCCGTTTTGGAAGGCAAAGGACTTTGCCCGCAACCCTTTGCCGGTGGTCATGGTTTCCTTGCTCGTCGCGGTCAATCTGACGAATCACTGGAATGTCCGACCGCAGCTATTCAGCTTTGGCTTTTTCGCATTGCTGATTTTGCTGATCGAATTCGCTTTCACGGGTTGGCAGGGACACTGGAACCTGCCTTGGCTCCCTACACTGCGGCGAGGTGAATCTGCGGACGCGTTAAGTTGGAATCATCGCTGGATGCGTCTGATGTGGCTATGCGTTCCCCTGTTCTTCTTATGGACAAACAGCCACGGCGGTTTTATGGCTGGCCTTGGTGTGCTGGCGGTTTACTTATTTTGCCGGATGTTTGAAGCCGCCACCATGCGAGGATGGGCCTCGGCTGGTATGCAGCGTCGCTTGGCATTGATGCTGGTCGTCTCGGTGTTGGCAACGCTCGTCAATCCTTACAGCTGGGAACTACATCAATGGATGTTTGAGGCCCTAGGAGTGCCCCGACCAGAGATCACCGAGTGGCATCCACTTTACTCATTCGACATATTCAGCATCGCATTCCTGTCGATGGTCGGCATTGGCATTTTGGCTTTGACTTTCTCAACGAAGCCACTCGATTTCACGCAACTCGTTGTTCTCGCCCTGGTGACCGCGCAGGCTTCGCTGCATCAACGGCATGCTCCTTTCTTAGCAATGCTTGTCGCTTTCTGGTGCACACCGCACGTCGTTTCTGCCTGGAACCGCGTGGCCCAGCGCAACGAGTCCTCGGAAAAGAGTCCACACCCAGCATTAGTCTGGGGAGTAGTTGGCATAGCGGCTTTGTTTTTTGCGGCTCCATTGTGGGAACGCCTGAGCGTGATGCGAGTCGATCGCGATACGTATCCGGTTTCCGCGATTGAATTCCTCAATCAATACAACCTACATGGCAAGACGGTCGTTTCCTACAACTGGGCTCAGTACTTCATCGCCGCGCGATGTGGTGAAGGCCAATCCAAAGTGCAATTTGACGGACGATTTCGGACTTGTTACCCCCAGGCCATCGTCGATCGTCATTTCGATTTCATCCTGGGCGATGCCGACGGCATGCGTTACCGCCAATTAGCCAGCCCGGTCGATCCAACAGTCGCCCTGAGTGAACGCGATCCGAAGTTAGTACTACTAGATCGAGGCCAGCCTCATAGCGAAGCAGTAATGCAGCAGACGACCGATTGGACACTGCTTTATCAAGACAGCCTGGCACAAGTATGGGGGCGAAGCGAACTGTTCAACGATCCCCAATCTCCTGAATACCTCGCCCCCAAACAGCGTTCGATTTCGGACGCGAAACGTCAGAACGGCTACGTAGCCTGGCCCGCGATCCCAACGCCCCAAGCTAATGCCACCCCATCATCGCACTTGGCTCACACCTCGAGCCCTTCCCCGTAAGAGAAACTGCCATGACTGCCACTTTGCTCGAACAGCCCCAATCCAATCACGCACAAGCCTGGGAACCAACGGTCGATCACTCTACCGATTCATTTGATTTGGTTCCTTGGGAGTTCCGCCTAGCCGAAACACAGGAGTTTGCCGACGAACTAACCGCTGAGCAGTCGGATCGCCAGTGCGGACTCGATTACGCCCTGCCGCATGAGTTCAAGCTTTCGGTGATCGTTCCGGTTTACAACGAAGAAGACACCATCGCGACCATTGTGAGTCGGCTGATGCAGCTTCCATTCCGCACCGAGATCGTCATTGTGGAAGATGGCAGTACCGACGGCACGCGAGACGTTTTGACGCGTCTCGCTCACTTTTGTGATCTGAAGATTCTCTACCACCAACGCAACCAAGGCAAAGGAGCGGCAATCCGCACGGCGATTCCCAACGTGACCGGTGACATCGTGGTGATCCAGGATGCGGACTTCGAATATGACCCCAAGGACCTGATTCAGGTGATCCGTCCTCTGGTCAACGGAGATGCCGATGTTTCATACGGTTCGCGTTACTTAGGCAATCATTCGCAAGTCAAAAAGTCATCCTTCCTCCATCGTTTGGGCAATCAAGTTTTGACCTGCCTATCGAACTGTGTCACAGGACTTCATCTGACCGACATGGAAACCTGCTACAAGGCTTTTCCACGCTCAATTATCCAGCGAATTACGATTCAGCAGAATCGCTTTGGCTTCGAGCCGGAGATCACTGCCAAACTGGCCAAGCGGCGATACCGCTTCCAGGAATGCCCCATCCATTACCATGCTCGTAACTGGTCGGAAGGTAAGGAAATCGGCTGGAAAGACGCGATCTCGACCCTGTGGTGCATCTTCCGCTACCGATTCATCGACTAAACCTGATTGGTTGAGGCCGGGAACAGATAACAATCCCGGCCTTGCTGGTCCGAAATTCCGCCTATCCCCTGCCAATTTCCTTTCACGCGGTTGCTTTTAGCCCAATCGGGCGGTTTTTCATGCTCGAAAAAGGGCTGATTCGGTTGAACCCTAGCCCCTCAAAGCCTATCCTTATAGTTTGGACCGTTGTCCCCTGACTCCTTCTATGGCTATAGGGCCTTTTGCGAGGGGAATTAAGGGTGGCTGACTATCCGCATTGGTTCGCGGAAGGGCCCGGTCCGAAAAGGATTATGTTTCTATCACCGGAGAGAATCTGTGAGTACTTCGACTGAAAAAGCTTCGAGTAACCAAGTCATGCTGGGCGCCGACATTATGATCGAATCGCTGGTACGACATGGTGTAGAAGTACTCTTCGCCTATCCCGGCGGTTGCAGCATGCCGCTGCACCAAGCATTGACCCGTTACAAAGACAAGATCCGTACAATCTTACCCCGTCATGAGCAGGGTGGTTGTTTTGCCGCGCAGGGCTTGGCTCGTAGTACTGGCAAAGTTGGTGCCGTGATGGCAACAAGCGGTCCCGGTGCGACAAACTTGGTAACGGCGATTGCCGATGCCAAGCTCGATAGCATTCCTTTGGTCGCGATCAGCGCCCAGGTTCCCCGAGCCGTCATCGGCTCGGATGCGTTTCAAGAAACGCCGATCGTGGAAGTTTGTCGTGGTATCACCAAGCATCATTACTTGGTGACCGATATTCATGACCTGACTCGGATCATGAAAGAAGCGTTCCACATTGCCACAACCGGTCGTCCTGGCCCTGTGTTGATTGATATTCCGAAGGACGTTCAGTTGGAACAATGCGTTCCCGATTGGGACTGCAAAATGAACCTGCCGGGCTACAACATCCAGCCCCGCGTTGCAGCTCCCGAGCAAATTCGTCAAGTGGCAGCCGCCATCAAACGGGCTAAGCGTCCCGTCATTTATGCTGGAGGTGGAATCATCACCTCCGAAGCTTCTGCCGAGCTTCGCGAATTGGTCGAAAAGACCGGAATTCCGATCACGATGACCGTGATGGGCCTGGGAGCTTACCCCAACGCCGATCCGCTGTCGCTCGACATGCTCGGTATGCACGGCACCGTCTACTCAAACGTGGCGGTTAGTGAGTGCGACTTGCTGATTGGTCTGGGTGTTCGTTTCGACGACCGCGTGACTGGCAAGCTGTCGGAATTCGCTAAAGACGCCAAGATCGTCCATATCGATATCGATCCGAGCGAGCTAAATAAGAACAAGCAAGCTCACATTCCCATCGTCAGCGACTTGAAGCCTGCCCTCAAGATGCTGAACGAAGTGGTGGAAGCCCCTGAGGATATCTCGGATTGGGTCAAGCATTGCCAGAAGCTGAAGAAGGACGATCCGTTATCCTACAACAAGGACTTCGACGGTATCCTCCAACAGCATGCGATCGCTGAACTTTCGCGCATTACGCAAGATCGAGAAACCATCATTTCCGTGGGCGTCGGTCAGCACCAAATGTGGGCTGCTCAGTTCTATCAGTTCAAGAATCCTCGCACTTGGCTTTCCAGCAGTGGCTTGGGAACGATGGGCTTCGGCCTGCCGGCTGCGATGGGTGCTCAAGCCGCTAATCCCGATGCATTGTGTATCGACATTGAAGGGGACGGCAGTTTCCTGATGAACATTCAGGAACTGGCAACTTGCTACTGCGAAAAGCTGCCTGTGAAGGTGTTACTGGTCAACAACCAGCACCTGGGTATGGTGGTTCAATGGGAAGATCGCTTCATGTCCGGCAACCGGGCACACACTTACCTGGGCCCGATCCATCATGATGAATGGGAAGGTAAGGGAAGCGACATCTACCCGGCGGAACGCTACCCTGACTTCGTCCAAATCGCCAAGGGCTTCGGCTGTGGCGGAGCGACGATCAGCAAAAAGAGCGAGTTACTTCCCGCGCTAGAAGAAATGATCGCTTACGACGGCCCGTACGTCCTGGACGTCGCCGTTCCTTACCAGGAACACGTGCTGCCCATGATCCCAAGCGGTATGACCGTGAAAGACATGATCAAGTCGTAACGGCGACCTGACAACTGACAATCAATTAACGGGGAACGAGAAATCGTTCCCCGTTTTTGTTTGGCACGCCGACCTGAAAGGAGATACGATGCAAGGTCGATCTAGAACTCGGAGCCAAACGATGACGCCTTCCGAAGCTGCCGAACTTATCGCGACCTGGGAAATCATCGCGAACGCAGAGCGAGAGCCTGAAGTCATGCTTCGCGAGACCAACTTGGATGAAGCAATCGTTCGACTGAATCGACTCATTCTCTGTGGCGTTGCTGATGCGTTCTATCCGCTGGGTTATGCGTATTACTGCCATCCACAATACGTCGTCACGGATAGCATTCCCAATAGGCAGTGTTACCAGGCCCTCAAGAAGTCGGTGCAACTCAAGATTGAACCGGTGCTATCTCGGCTCTATTTGGCGTACGATCGCTTCGATCATCAGGTCTATGACGAAGCCCTAGTCTGGCTAGAGCATCTTACGACATCCCACTTCGCTGAAGACATTCGGACTCGCTTTTGCGAACTGCGGCTTTGCTGTCAAATCCAACGGAAAGGGATCATAAACTCGCTTGACCAGATCGAAGAGTTTGCCGCATATGTTCGGTCGCTTCCCGGTTGGGATCCCTGCCCTCGGTTGCTGCTTAAAGTTCTGGCGACTGGTTTGCCACACGAAAACGTGACTCTGAAAATGGAACGCGTGCTCGAATTACTTGATGCTGCGTATCCGATGATGTCCGAACGTGTGTTCCGGAATCTTGCGTGTCACACACCTGCAAAGTAACGGATTGCCAGTTTACCAACAGATCTCGACGCCGCTTCAACCGCGTCAATCGCCACAATCGTTGCCTATTGCCCGCCTCATCCCAACGGTCGTGCTGCCGTGCCTTTCTGGCATAACCCGTACATTCTGTGCCAAGCGGACCGTTTCGCCATGTGGCAAAGAAACTGATAGCACATGGACGATAGCAATGGTGTGACAGCGTGAAAATATTTCCCCCGCCACGATCCGAAAGCACAGAAGCAACATGGCCACGAAGACCAAACGGAGCGAAACGGAGTTCGATGATTTCGAATCCGTGCAAAGTCCGCTCGAAACCTACCTGCGTGAAATCAATGAAACGGCCCTCTTGTCCGCCAAAGAGGAACGTGAACTTGCCCAGGCCATTGGCAATGGAGACGTCGCAGCGCGCGATCGAATGGTTCGTGCGAACTTACGATTGGTCGTGAACATCGCTCGCGGCTATACCGGCAAAGGGCTGGGACTGCAAGACCTGATCGAAGAAGGCAACCTTGGACTCTTGCGTGCGGTCGAAGGCTTTGATCCTGCGATGGGGACTCGTTTCAGTACCTATGCCAGTTATTGGATTAAACAGTCGATCAAACGAGCGCTGATCAATTGTGCTAAGACGATTCGCATTCCAGCTTACATGGTCGAGTTGCTCTCGAAGTGGCGTCGAGCAACTAACCGTTTGACGGAAGAACTGGGTCGAACCCCGACTCCGGAAGAAATCGCTCGCGTGCTCGGCTTACAGAAGAAGAAGCTGCCGATCATCAAGAAGGCGATCCGCATCTACAACAGCACTCCGCAAACGGACCAAACGGACAACGGCTGGTCGCTGGGCGAGATGGTAACCGACGAACGGCTGAAGAATCCGGAAGAGGAACTGGTCGAACACGATGACCTGAAGCACGTTCGCGAGATGCTCAAAACGATGGACGGACGTGAGTCGACCGTTTTGAAGATGCGATTTGGCCTGCACGGGGAAGAGCCTCACACGCTGAAGGAAATCGGCGAAAAGCTGGGCCTCACCCGCGAACGCGTCCGCCAGATCGAGACGGAAGCGTTGAACCGTTTAGCCGAAGGACTTCAAGATCCTCGCGAGCGAATGCTGGAAGGTCCTATCCGTCGACGTGGCGTGCGAAAATAAGCTTGGCACGCAATATGGGCAGACTTCGTTTACCAGAGAGAGAGGGACTCGATTCGGGGCCCTCTTTCTTTTTATTTAGAAAACCAACTTGCCAATGATAGTGTATTGAGTACACTATTAAAATGAACTTCATCAAACTTTGGCTCATTCACCCGAATGAGAAGATGTGCCAGGCATTTCGCAGCCGTTTTGCGAGTTTGCCTGAGGTGCGAGTCATCCAAGCTCGCATGGAAGAACTTGAGCCCCACGACTGCTTTGTCACCGCGGCTAACTCATTTGGAATCATGACCGCTGGCATCGACGCGGCGGTAATCGGTTACTTCGGAGAAGAACTCATGCAGCGAGTTCAACTCCGCATTATGAACGACTATCTCGGCGAACAGCCGGTCGGTTCGGCGTTTCTGATCGAAACCCATCACACGGCCATCCCCTATCTCTGCCATGCTCCAACCATGCGGGTGCCTGGCGGGATCGACGGCACCGACAAGGTCTACATGGCAACCTGGGCAGCTCTGCTGGCCGTCTATCAGCACAACGTAAGTAACCAGCGTAAGATCGAGACGGTCGCCTTTCCTGCGTTCGGTGCTGGCTTTGGGGGCGTAGCGTATGATGAAGCCGCTCGCCAGATGGCGGCGGCCTATGATCACTTCCTCAATCCGCCGCATCGACTCGATTGGGACTGGGTAGCACGGCGCCAAAAAGCAATCTGCTACGACGGTAAACGCCAAGTAGTCCGAGGTTAATTCCGCGCGCCTTGAATGGTGAGAACTAACCGACGATTGCTAGCACGATCACGGTGTTCGCAAAGATAGATTCCTTGCCATGTCCCGAGATTCAGCTGGCCATCGGTAATCGGAATCGTCACGCTGCTGCCGAGCATCGCCGCTTTAATATGCGCCGGCATATCGTCTGGCCCTTCCATCGTGTGGACGTACGGAAAGCTTTCCGGAGCTATTTTCGAGAATGCCATCTCCAAATCGGTCTGTACATCGGGATCGGCATTCTCGTTGATACTGAGACTGGCGGACGTGTGCTGAATAAAAACGTGCAATAGACCAACATGGAACTCCCCTAATTCGGGCAACTCTGAGAGCACCTCGCGAGTGATTAAATGAAACCCGCGGCGCCGCGCGCGGACACTTATTTCCTTCTGGATCCAGTTCATTCAAGCTCCTAATTGAGGAGAATATCTTCAAAAAACAGGGTGTAACAAAAATTTTTCCGCAAGGGGGCTTGCTTGCTGATTGCCATAAATTGGCCAATCGTTGAGAACTTAGCGATCGGCAAAGTGAACCCTTAGTAGCAATTAAATCTCCATTAAGGTGAGGCTAAGGTTGCTTGCCGCCCAGGGGTTTGGTTGGTGGACAATTATTGCTCTGCTGCAGATCCCTCATTAGGCGGAAAGCCTTAACTGGTTTAGGCTTAGCCATCCTATCTGCCTTGCGGTAACACGCAGAAAATTGTATTGACACGTTAAGAGATCGATAAATAATCGTGTGCTTGATCAGAACTGGTAAGGATCACCAGGGAAGATCAGCGGCCTGGATCTTAGGACAACTCGACCGACCCAAGAAATCATACATTTTTAATGGTCGAGTTGGAGGCCGTCAGCATAGCAAGCCGAGAACTGTTTGGTCTGGAGCCTATAGTTCATACGGTAGACAACAAGTACCAACCTGACGTTATGTGTCACTTGTGGTCCTGTGCTGTCTAACGAGCGAATGGATCTTGCTCTCGATACCCCACAAAGGTTGGCAGATATCGGTAACCGGTCTGCTTGCCGTATCGCGAAATGAACATGTCGGCCATGTCGGCCGTACCAGAATCACGCCCCGTGCATATGCTGTTGAAAGTAGGTAGTTGGAAAAGATGCAGAAGATTAAGAACGTTTTCGATGCCATTCTGAAATTCGGACACGACGAGGATTTCGTTCCGGATGCTGGCGACGAGTTTGTTCCCACCGATGCCCCTGCTGGTTCCGAAGCGAAAATCGAAGTGCTTCGCCGCCGCGTCGAACAAGGGCTTCCGCTGTGGCACGACGAAGATCGTTGCGACTACACCGGTCTGACTGGTGCGATTCGTCCTCGCGAGTGATTTTCTCGAAGTGACGAATCTCGATGATACAACGTGAGTGAGGGGTGGCATACTACCCCTCATTTTTTATGCGCTATATACGATTCGATCGATCCGGTCGAATCGACCGCACACCGTAGGATGGCTACCGACGCCTCGGGCGAACCTGCCATCATATGGTTCGCCTGACGTCCTTCCAGGGAAGATGGCGTTCGCCTGGGAAGACGTAGCCATCCTACGAGATCGTTTGTCACGCTTGCCCCTCAGCGTGATCAGGCCGCAATTCTCAGCGTTTTCGCGGCCAACTGGTCCACCTCTGCCGTGAAGACCAGTGTTATGCGTTCCTCTTCTTCCGCCTCGATTTGATCGTGCGTGTCGAGTTCGTCCCGAAGAATGAGCAGGTTCGAGGGCGCCTGAATACCCAAGCGAACCTTATCGGCTCCGACCTTGACCACGGTTATCAAGATCTCGTCGCCAAGCCGAAGTTTCTCACCTTCCTTGCGGGAAAGCACTAGCATATCAATAAACCTCCATGTTTATGCGGTATTCAGGTATGAGAATGATCCAGAGTCTATTCAACCGACTCGGCCGTTCCATCGACCGAGGTTGCCGCGTTGGTTATGCGGCCACTTGCAGCGCTGAGGCACTCGACAGTTGCGTTCGCAGGAACCGTTCGCCACTAGCTCCATAAAACAAAATCGTGTTCGTGTCGGTCTCCCAGATGGCCGTGCATTTGACGCTGCGAGGTCCATGCAAGCAGAAGTAGATCCCGCACGGATCTTGTGCTCGCACGATTACACGCTCGGTCATGGGGAATACGCCCGGCTCAAGCTGCTCTTTGTCACATAGAATCTGGTAAATGTACTGCCGAAGGTGTTCCAACTGCGTGAAACACGGGGATTCAGCGGTCATGGGTTGGGGATGCTCCGTATAACTCCGACTCATCGTCGATCGCCACCGATGATGGGTCGTTTAGATAAACTGGGTTAAGTGTTTGCAAGATTAGGTATCGGCAGCCAAGGCGGCAAAGTTTGACATAGATAGGCTAGGAAACATAGGAAAAATCTACTCAGTGCGCAAACAAAAAGCTCGACGGGGAAAACCCGGCCGAGCTTTGCTTAAAGTCTAAGAAAATCACGAGTTTTCTCGTGCTTGCATCCCTACTTTTTCACTTTTTCGTAGCGAGCGAAAGCTGCTGGGATGTCCGCATCTTCTGTGGTGCCTTCATGAATGAGAACGCGATAGCGTAGGTTCATCTCCTTGCCTGGCTCGATCGTGTGATCGCCAGCCGGCTTGTCCTTGCCCACGAAATCATGCACACCGAACGGATTCGCGGCGAAGAGACCGTACGTACGAACGTGCCAGTAGGTTGGGTAACCGTAGCTCGATGGGTGATTCAAGATGGCAACGCCGACCGTCTTATCCTTCACGGGGCCGTAGTAGTCGACCCAGGCCGAGGCTTTGCCCCACGCGTCCTTGTTTTTAACGCCCTTGTCGTTGACGATCGTTCCCCCCATCTTGGCATCGACCTTCATCGTTCCCGCAAGACGCATTCCGAAAGTCCCTTCTTTGGTGTCGCCGAAGGTAACTGGTTCATCCCCTGCCATGACGGTGACATCGTAGTCGATGTATTGGCGACCTTCGTCCTGACCGAATGTCAGCGAGCGACGATCACGACAGACAACGTTCCCTTCAGGATCTTCCCAGCGATTGACCGCCACGATCTGAGCAGTTTCACCGTCGGTGACCTTCTCAAATTTCTCGTGGATGATCTTGCCACCCTCTTTCTCGCTCTCCAGCCAGAAGTCGGTTCCGTTGACTTTGCCGTGCGTGAACCAAACCGAGCGATGGTGAATATGATCGTTCTTCTCGTGGTCGCCCAGCGATTCGATTGGATAGCGTCGAGTTAACGGAAGCCCGTCTGGCCCCAGCAGTGGGTACAGAATTGGCTTGGTCCCGCTCTTGGTCAAATAACGGGTGAGCAGCTTCCCGTCGAAATGAACCGTTAGGCCATCGTCATCCTCGACGATTTCGTACGTCTGAGCGACGCACGTGGATGCGAAAGCCGTTACAAGCAAAAGGGTTAACGTCCGGATCATGCGAGGCATATCCTTGATTACAGGTGGGATGCTAAAAGAGTGGAACAACGAGGTGTGTTCCATCCTACCTGAGGAAAATGCTCAAATCCAGCAAGCTATATTGCGGCAGACAATCGTTTATTTCTGGGCAAACGCCGGCGTAACGAACTCCTCGAAGGAAACCGACTTCGACTTCTTTAGGTCGTTCTCGATTGATTTCACCAGTTGGCTGGCTTTCGGGTCAGGCTTCCATTGAAACTCATGGGTCGTGCGAGCAGAAACGTTCTTCGCCGGATTAGCATTGCGAACCGTCTTACGGATTTCGCGTGGGACGGCCCCCTTCGATCGCATTTCGTTGTTGAGATCGATTCGCGCTTGCGGCAAACCACCGATCCCGGTCACGAAGTTTAGTTGAGCCGACCAATCACAGAAACGCGCATACACATCGGCCAACGTTTGCTGATCAATTACATCCAATTCGGCCGTGTAGGTGATCGGGCCCCCTTGCATGGTCAGCACCTTCATCTTGGCATCGTAGTCAGTGTTGAATTTCGGGTCTCGTAAGAAATTCCACACCGGATCGTCCGGGAAATCCCCCTTGGTCTTGAAGAAGGCTGAATACTGCAAGACATCCTGCGTCCGCATGGTCACTTTCACTTGTCGCTGCGGATCGAGCAGCGTGACCAATCCCGCTTGATAGTCGATCACCGTGACTTGGCGAGGTGCCGTCGTGACGACGTCGTAAACTTTCTCTCCCTGAAAAACTGTTTCCAAAGTAATCGCGGGATTCGGATTGTTTCCATCGAACACACGTGTGGTTACTTGAAAATCAGTCGCGTGACACAACGAGGTTAACGATACCGAAGTAGCCAGGATGGCGGTGGCGAGAAAGGAAATTTTCACGGTTCGATCAGCTCGACGATTGAGGTTCAAGGAGAAAGGAACATCGGTCGTCGGGAACCATACCCCAGTGGCCGCTTGCAAGTCCAGACGAATCAAAGCGTGCTAGCAATTCGCCGGCTTTCGCGGTCAGCATGGTAGATCGGCTCAGGACTGCGATGCCCGGCGAAGCAGCGATCGACAATACTTTGCATCGCCTCCTCAAGCACACCAAACCCTACCGAAACGTAAAGCGGATTCTTGGTCTTGGCATGAGGAAGAATTGTATATCCCAGCACGTTATCTGCGTCGTTCTTGCTCGCTACGATCGGCTCCCACTGTCCTACGTTAAGGTGCTCGCAAAGGATGGTGCCGCAAAGCTGGTTCTTTGCAATTCCGATCGTGGGTATGCCGACAAGGGCCCCCAGCATCGTAGCAATTCCCATTCGCCGTGGATGAAGTTTCCCGTTGCCATCGACAAGTAAGACATCAGGCAATTGGTCATTGGCCTGCATTTGGACGAGCAATTCGAGATAGACCGGAAGCTCTCGAAACGCGAGGTAGCCTGAAATATACGGAAAATTGACAGGCATCGTCTGAACAAAATGCTGCTTTAGTTGCTTACCATCCGATCCGAAGCAACTGCATACAGCGACGGCAGTATCTTCCTTGTAAGAAACATCAAGTCCGCCAATTGATTGCAGTCGATCGAGCTGAAATCTCTTTTCGTCGGGCAAAGGAAAGTCTTTCTGCCACGATTTAAGCGAAACTAACGGCTTTATTCCAGCTGGCAATTGCCAGCGAAAACGATTGAGATCAACTCGGCCATTTTGGACCAACGTTCCTTCACCAAGGAGAAGCTGAGCCTTTTCCGTGACGTTTCCATTATGGAAGAGCCCGACTTCACCGGTCGAGCGAACCACACGATGGGAAAAATCGGCCAGCGGTCCCTCTGGCTGCAAGAGATAGGTTGCTACCCAGCGGCTAGCAACAGTGTCCCCCAGTTCTTTGGCGAGATCGCCATAGGTAACCACCTGACCAGACGGAATACTGCGTACGAGTCGGGCCAGATCGGCCGGTAGGTCAGGAATCCGCTGACGAAGCGAATCGGCAACCGTGCGTAAGTCCGGAATTGCCATCCCTGCGATTCCTGCGTGTTTAAGATGGCTCGCTCGGTAGCAGCCAGTGCTCAACGCTCAGACGACGAGCCCAGGTAAGTACACCAATTCCGAGAGTCGCTCCGAAAGCATCTGCCAAGAGATCGGCAGGATCACACGATCGCCCCGCGACCAAGGTTTGCGTTAACTCGTCGAAGGCTCCCCAAGCGATCAGCGCTAACCAAACCGCAGCCACTAAGGAAAGGGACCAGCGAAACTTCAAACTGCCAAATACTAGCAAGGCCGACATCGCCAGTACGCCGTAAATGGTGATATGTACGAACTTATCGAAGTGAGGAATCAACTGGTTGCTTTGCGACATGATCCGATGCGGAATCGGCCAATGCGTCCCCAAAAACGCAAGCAGAGATAGCCCAATGAGCAGGCCCAGGGAAAGTTTTGGCGAGATTCGTGGGAGCATATTCGGTTCCGAAAATGGTCGTACGGCAGATTGACGGCCAAATGTTCCGAGTGATTCCAGGCCGGGCTCGTGAAATATTGCTTCCAGACTAATCCATGTCGAGAATCCTCACAAGCGAGGTGTATCTTGCAGCAAAATCGGGATGCTAGTATCGTTTGTAACGATTATTCCGACCCCGTAAAACCGCGATTTACGACGCGAAGGCAAGTGTTTTCCTATGGCCATCCTGATCACCGGCGGCGCCGGATTCATTGGCAGTCACCTGACGCAAATCCTGCTTGAGCAATCGACCGAGCAGTTAGTCAGCCTCGACAACTTCAACGACTACTACGATCCGGCCCTCAAGCGGGAGAACGTCAAGCCTGTCGCAAACGAATCTCGTGTGACCTTGATCGAAGGAGACTTCTGCGATGGCGAAGCGATGAAGCGTCTGTTCGACGAGCACGCGATTGATCAAGTCGTTCACCTCGGAGCTTACGCAGGCGTTCGAATCAGCGTTCAAGAGCCTCACAAATACCAGCATGCTAATGTCGGCGGAACGCTAAGCCTCTTGGAAGCGGCCCGGCATCATCCGGTCAAACGCTTCTTGTTAGCTTCGTCATCCACTGTGTACGGCAAGGGAGCCGGCATCCCCTTCGATGAGGATGCTCCACTGGGTATTCCCGCCAGCCCGTACGGTGCAACGAAACGAGCCGCGGAATTGCTTTGTTTGACGTACCATCAATTGCACGGGGTTCCCACAGCCTGCCTTCGTCCATTCAGTGTTTATGGACCACGGCTACGTCCCGACCTAGCGCTCACCATCTTTGCGAAGGCCGTTCACGAAGGAACACCGATACCTCTGTTCGGCGACGGAAGCATCCGTCGTGACTTCACGCATGTTAGTGATATCTGCCAAGGCTTCATTTCCGCGTTAACAGCTGAGGGTGTCGTCGGCCAAGAGATTAACATCGGTCATAGCGATCCGATCGAAATGCGTCGGCTGATTGAACTACTCGAGAAATCGTTCGACAAGAAGGCCGTTATCAACTATCTCCCAGAACGCCCAGAGGACCTGCCGGTCACTTACGCAAAACTTAACAAAGCCGAGAAACTGCTTGGCTACTCCCCAAAAGTCCTGATCGAGGATGGCATACAGGAGTACGTCGACTGGTTCCGCACCTGGCACGGCTAATGGATTTGGCGCTTTCGGCTTGGTAGGCTCTTAAGTAGAAGAGTTCGCCACCATCAAAATCCGAGAGTGATCCACAGCCATGCGAAATTGCGTCTCCTTAACCGGTTTGTTTCTGGTCGGTTTTCTGCTCCTTCCCTCGCTGGCGGATGAAGCGAAGGAACAAGCCAAGGCAAAGTCGCTGTTCAACGGCAAGTCGCTCGAGCACTTCGAGGTCCCGCAGTTCGGCGGCGACGGTGAGGTCGTTGTCAAGGATGGCGTGATCTCGATGGGACAAGGGGTGATGCTGACCGGCATCACCTACAAGAAGGACGACCTGCCAAAAACAAACTATGAACTGACTTGGGAAGCCAAACGCACCATGGGGATCGACTTCTTCGCCGCCGCTACGTTTCCGGTCGGTGATAGTTACTGCAGCTTCATTCCCGGTGGCTGGGGAGGTGCGGTCGTCGGCCTGAGCAACATCGATGGAGAGGACGCCTCCTCAAACGAAACCACCAAGTATCTCGCTTTCAAAGATGATCAGTGGTACCAGTTCAAACTCCGCGTAACCCCGAAGAAAATAGAAGCCTGGATCGATGGCAAGCAACTCGTCGATGCCAACATCGAAGGCAAAAAGATCTCAACTCGAAACGAAGTCGATCTATCACATCCTTTGGGATTCGCAGCCTGGCAAAGTGCGGCGGAGATTCGCAAGATTGAACTGCGAGAACTTAAAGCCAAATAAGGCTATTGCGACAAGCCGTTAGACGGCTAGTTTACATCTCCTTCTCAGCTTGATGGTATTCTATGGCAGAGAGAAAACGTCCCAAGTGGCCATCCACTAAGTTCTTGAGACGCCGCAAAACAGAGAACGACGATCAACAGCCGTATCTCGGTTTTGGTTGGGAATTAGATTACTTCGAGTTCTTACAGAAACGGGATGGTGGCATTCCCCAACTAGACGCGTTCCCCATCCATTACGAAGGACGGAAGCGTGCGGCGCGAGTCCGAAGTTTTTATGGTCGACAAGCTCTCTGCAACTCCGTGGTCGTCCATTGGGATTCTCTTCCTCGTGGATGCTTACCCATTGGCGACGTTGAGATCGATGGTGACGACTTTGATAGTCCAACACTCTTAACGTTTCGTTGGGGAGAACACTTCAACAAAATTTTCTTTTGGGATAACCCACACGATATCGGTCCACTGGATCCGGAAGATCCATCGCGTCTGATTCGTGTCGCCAACTCGCTTCCGAACTTCCTTCGATCTCTTAAGAATTATGACGAGTTGTACTACCGTACGTTCATTGAACTGAACACGACGCCGCTAGAATTACCCACGATTATGGAAGCATTGCGAGATTGCGGAGTCGAAGAGTTTTCCGACGCCGACTACACAAAAGGAAAAAATTGCACGACCTGGTCCGCGACATGGCAAGAGTACTACGCACAGATTTCTGTGGGACATAGTGTAAAGAAACTGGGAGACGTCGCCGTTGTCAGTTCAGTCGCCAAAGCCTCTCGATGTTTTCTCGCAATCGATGCTTGCCATTGGGACCAAGCCTCCGCACTGCGCGCCGTAAAGAAAGCACTCAAAAACGTACCAGCGTTCAAAGGAGCGAAAAAAGCCGGGCAGACCGCAGCCCAGCGTGAGCCTTATTGGCGGGATTAATGGTCCAGTAAAATGTACATTCCGCTCACACGTTCTCGCCTATCCGACCAAACTCCTGTCTAGCATCCGGTAGTTAATCGCCTCGCACACATGATCAGCCGAGATCATCGTAGCTGCTTCCAGGTCAGCGATCGTTCGGGCCAGTCGCAAGATCTTGTCGTATGCCCGGGCCGAGAGGCCGAAATTGGCGATGCTTTGCTTCATTAGTGTCGCGGCGTCCTCTTCCACATGACAAAACTTGCGGACTTCGCGGCTACTCATCTGGGCGTTATAGCGAGTGTTGCTGCTAACAAAGCGGCGGGTTTGAATCTTGCGGGCCTCGATCACGGTTGCTCTTAACTTTTCGCTGCTCGTTCCGTCGGTCGTGCTGGCCAACTCTTGATAAGGGACCGCGGGGACTTCGATCTGGATATCAATCCGATCGAGCAGTGGTCCTGAGATTTTACCGACGTACTTCTCGACCTGGGGCGTCGTGCAACGACAGTCGCGACGCGGGTCATTCCGAAATCCGCACGGACAAGGATTCATCGCCGCGACCAGCATAAAATCAGCCGGAAATGTTACGCTTCGCAAGGCGCGTGAGATAGTCACCGTGCGATCCTCAAGCGGCTGTCGCATCAGCTCCAGCGTGCGTCGATTAAACTCTGGCAGTTCGTCCAAGAAAAGAACGCCGTTGTGACTCAGCGAAATCTCTCCGGGTGCCGGATTGCTCCCGCCACCCACAAGCCCCGCCTCTGAAATCGTATGGTGCGGCGAACGAAAGGGACGCGTCGCCAACAACGGCTGATCGGTCGCGAGCCGACCAGTCGCACTGTAAATGCGCGTCGTCTCCACCGATTCGCTCGGTGTCAGGCCTGGAAGAATCGTCCTTACTCGCTTGGCGAGCATGGTCTTTCCTGACCCAGGCGGACCTACGAACAGAAGATTATGCATTCCCGCTGCGGCGATCGTGGTGGCTCGTTTGGCCAGTTCCTGGCCACGTACGTCTGCGAAATCGACATCGTAGATCGAGTGCTCTTCAAGCAACGTTTGAATCTGGGGTGGGACAGGCTCGATATCGAGTTGCCCGGCCAAAAAGCCAACGGCTTCGGTCAAGCTGGCGACCGGGATCACTTCGATCCCTTCGACCACGGCCGCTTCTCGGGCATTCTCGGCAGGGACGATGATGCCGGCGAGTCCTTGTTTCTCGGCAGACATCGCCATGGAAAGCACACCACGAATTGGGCGTGTGATTCCTTCCAGGGCTAGCTCACCCACAATCGCATACTGACTGAGCAGCTCACTTTGCAGTTGCCCGCTACCGGCAAGTATTCCTAGCGTAATCGGCAAATCGAACGACGCAGCGTTCTTAGGAAGCTCGGCCGGGGCCAAGTTGATGACCACGCGATCTCGTGGACAGAAAAAGCCGGAGTTCACCATCGCGCGTTCGATGCGATGAATACTTTCTTTTACAGCAGCTTCCGGTAGACCGACCAAAACGGTCTTAGGAAGTGCGGTAGGCGAAACATCAACTTCTACGTCGACGGGGATCGCATCGATGCCGGCCATCGAAAAGGTGCGCAGTTGTGCCAGCATGGTTGCCTCAATCTTAGGGTGTCAACTCACAGTCATCAGTGGCCCCCATTGTGAGTCAAGCAAAACCCCACTTTCAAGTCTTCGTAAAGTTTTTTGAAAGATCATCCCCCTAGAAGAAGGCGGTTTTCCGCGCTGATTGGACGATGTATTACCTACCATCGAACGGTTTCTCGCAAATTGCACTGCGTTTTCTGTCAGTGTGGTACCGTTGAACTGCGCGGCAAACTTAACCCCACACAAGTTCCGCTGATGGCCAACCTTGCTAAGTCATTTCTTGAGAAGACCAATGCGTCTGCGTCGAGCAGACAATGCACCCTTCCGCCGCTGCGCTACACCTTGTTAGCTGTCGTCGTGCTCGCTCAAGCCGCGACCATCGTCCTCACTTGGCCACTTTGGCAGGTGCGTCAGTTCCCAGCACACATGCCGGCTATTGAACTATCTCAAATCCCATTTGGTGGATGGTTACTGGCTACATTGGCCTTGATGCTGGCGGTGCCGCGTTGGGGATTGGTGTTGCATATCACGACGCTTTTGATTTCTTTCGTCTTCGATCAGTATCGCACTCAGCCGCAGTTTATTGCCTTGGCGGTGCTCATGTTTGCGTTGATCGAGGAGAACGGAATCGTGTTGGTGCGTTGGTTTCTGGCGTCGCTGTGGCTATGGGCAGGGTTGCACAAGTTGCTTTCTCCTGACTGGTTCACACACGCTGCATGGGATTTGGTGGGAGGAATTGCCTCCGATCAAGCCAGCTACTTTCAGTCATTTGCCTGGGGCATCGGTCTCGGTGAAACGACGATTGGTTTGCTGGCGATCTTTCGACCACGCTGGGCGGCTATTCCCGCTTGCTCGATGCATTTCGGTATCGCGATCTTCTTGTCACCTTGGTTCTACGATCACAACATGAGCGTGATCCCCTGGAACGTAACAACCGGAATTGTCGGCTGCTGGGTAATGTGGAACGCGCCGAGCGTTCGCCCACAATTCAATTCGGAGTGGGCGTTCGCAAGTTTGCTATTGATCTATCCAGCCGGCTTCTATGTGGGTTGGGTCGACCATGGCGTCGCGAGTGTGCTTTACTCCAATCACTTACCCGAAGGGCTGATTACCACGACAGATGGAACAGAAAACGTGCAGGGCTGGGGAGCTCTTAACGTGCCATTTCCCAACGAACGACGTTTATTGCGGATCTACTTCGAGCAGTCCGCGCCCCCCGGTGCGAAGCTACATATCGACGACCAACGTTCGATGCTCTCCGATTTATACTTCGTAAAACGATCGAATCATCAGGTCGAACAAATTTCACGGCAAGAATTCCACAACGCGTCCATTGGTGAAGTCGCAGGAATCGAACATGATCGCCGGCGTAACTGCTTCCTTCTCAATCGAGCAGGCGTCCGGATGTTGAAGCGCGACAAGGCTGGCCCCATCTATGCTGTGGAAATGAATCCTCGCCAATTTCGACCAGAACTATTGGAACTCCTCGAAGGCCTTCCCAATATCGAACAACTGAACCTGGCTGGCTGTCGTGTCACAAACGAGGACTTGAAGCGCTTACCGACGCTACACAAACTTCAAGGGATCGGCTTGGCTGAAACGTTCGTCAACGATCGAGCGATCCAAGAGCTCAAGCGACAACCGGAGCTGAGATTCATCGACTACGAAGGAACAAGAATGACAACCGAGGCAATCCTTCAGTTTGAGAGCCAGCGAGCGAACTTAGACGTCAGCTAACACCTCTGCGATAGGCTTTCCTTCGCAGATCGCCATAGGACGCCCGATAGGCGTTTGGTAGTAATTATGGAAGTTGATCCCTAGCGCCGTGTGAATGGTGGCATGGATATCTTCGACTCGCACGGCCCCTTTCGTCTCTGGGGTAATCTTCGTTCCTTCGGGATCGGTCTCGCCGAAAACGGTTCCTCGTCGAATTCCACCGCCGGCCAGCACTACGCTGAACCCATGTGGCCAATGATCGCGGCCAGCAGCAGGATTGATGTTGGGCGTCCGGCCGAACTCGCCCCCACAAAGGACAATCGTATCGTCGAATTGATCGCGTTCTTTCAATCGTTTGATGGTCGCGGCAAGTCCAGCGTCGAGCGTTGCGGCTCGGGCCGATTGCAATTCGTGATTGTTCGCATGCGTGTCCCACCCGCCTAGCGTGACCTGAACGCAACGGACGCCAGTTTCGATCAGTTGTGTTGCACATAGGCAACCGCGTCCAAAGGGCGAATCGCCGAAGGACTCCTTCTCGGATCTCGAAACATCGTTGATGTTGAAGGCAGCGATCTGATCAGATGTCATCATGGTGGTCGCGCGATTGACCATTTCTTGATGAAGTGTCTTGTTCGTTTCCAAATCGCTCCGGCGTCCTTTGGCAAAGGAACTCTCTAAGACATTCAGATCGCTCATCCGCGCATCGAAGCGAACCTCCGAGACTCGCTTGGGAAGATCTGGGAGCGGCCCGGATGGATCGTACATTTTGAAGGCATCGTACTTGTTCCCTAGGAACCCGCCGCGGGCCGAGAAAGCCTCGGGAAAAATGGAAACGTGACGTGGAATCTCAACACCTTTCGCGGAAAGCTCGTGGCAAAGCACCGCTCCGATCACGGGATGAATCAGTGTTGGATCGGGGCGGTAGCCTGTCTGCATGTTGTAAGTCGCTCGTTCGTGGTCCCCTTCTTTGCTCGTCACGCAGCGCAGGAGTGAGACTTGATCCATTACCTCGGCGGAAAGAGGCATTGAGTTGGCAATCTTCAAACCTTTTACCGAAGTGTCGATCGCTTTTGCATCACCGCCAATCTTCTTCCCTGGATGCGGATCCCAAGTTTCGAGTTGGCTGGGGCCTCCTTGCATCCACAGAACAATCACCGACTTTGGCCGCCTTTTCTCTTGCTGTGACGCAGCAGCAAGCACTTGCGACAGCGGCGTTAACCAGGCTAGACCGGCACCTGCCCCTAAGAGCGTTCGTCGACTGAAGTGGCTTCGAGTTCCACAACCCTCCGGACCGAGCATGTGCGAGAAGTGATTCATAGCGGGACAGTTCCTGTTAGTGGTTCCAGGCAAATTCGGTGCAGTTCATCAAAGCCCAGAAAATGTCTTCGAAGTCTTGGGTGCGCCGCGTGCGAAGTTCTTCATTCTTGAGCTTCGCTTGAAAGTGCTCACTTTCCTGCTCCGTCGGTCGTCGGGTCAAGACGCAGAGAAATGCGGTTTCGATTCCTGAAGCATCGTCGGGGGCAAGCTGAGAAATCTTGGTCGCCGAATTTCGAATGAAATTCTCCTTGGTTCGCTCGTTCACCAAGTTTCCATTCATCATCAATAATCGTTGTGGGATCGTTCCAGCATCGAGACTGAATTCATCTTCGCCAGCATCTCCATAGCGTTTCAGAAAATCATTCGTTTCGCCGAAAGTGATCAATCGCGTCAGAACGTGACTTTCCGCATTGAGTGTATGGAGCGACGAAGCTTGGTTGATACTGCCAATCACCTGCTCGGGTCGCAGTCGACTTACCGGGTACGAGGCCCAGAGCTTTTCGTGCTGAGCCGTGATCTCATGATCGGCGCGACTGTCGAGCTGGAAAACTTCGGTTGAAGCGATCAAACGAATCAAACGCTTCAAATCGAAATCATGATCGATAAAGTCGTTCACTAGTGGTTCCATTCCGGCAGGCAGAGTTCCTTTCTCGAAACTTCCTTCCAGGGGAATGTCATCGACCGGCTCGACCAGAGGACGTCCCGTTACAATGGCCCAAACTCGATTGACAATCGCTCGAGCGAACGGCTTATTCTCAGGATGGGTCACCCAGTTCGCGAGCCGCTGACGAAGCGTGCCACCACTTTCTTCCAGTAAGTCTCGGTTGAAGGGAACTTGAGCTGGAACGGTAACCTCTTCGTCCGCATACAGGTACTTGAAGTCGTAAGGACGTCCCTTCTTGTCGGTGATCCCGACGAAGGAGTTTTGTGCTTCGCGAAAGAAGGAAGCCAATTCGTGGAAATCGCTTTGCTTTAGATCGCCTCCCAGGTTGTCATCGTGACATTGCACGCAGTCGATCCGGGTCGCCAGGAAAGCTCGGGTTAGTCTCCCCGCCAAGCGTGCCACATCGGGTTCTTTCGTGCCGTCTTGGTCGACCGTTGCGGTGACGAAGTTGACCGCCGGGTGATCGGTCCAAAGCCCTGTTTCCGAGATCAAGTCACGCGTCAACATGTCGTACGGACGATTGGCCATGAGTTGATCACTCAGCCATGTGACAAACCGGCGCTTACGAAAAATCAGAAACGGACCGTTCTCAGTTCCTACATAAGCGCGCGACAAGCGTTCGGCCATGTAATCACCGTAGCGGCGATCGTTCAGCAAGTAATCGACCCACCACTGTAAACGATCGACATCGGGTCGCTGCTCGAGCAGGCGAATCTCTTCGAGCGAGGGTATCGTACCAACTATTCCCAGCGAGAGACGCCGCGCAATGACTAGATCGTCCGCCTGGGAAGCAGGTTGCAAGTCGTGCTCATCCCACGTCTGCTGGAACTGTCGATCGACCGCCTGGCGGGCCAAATCGAAATCATTGGTCCGAGCCACCACCGGCTGCTCAAGAGCTTGTACCCTGGGCGGCATCAATAACCAATTGGCCAGTGAAGCCAACGTTATGGTTGCCAGCGTTATGAACGCAATGTTTTTCAACCACATGGTTTGAGACTCGCGAAGAGCTTCCGATTTAAGAGACTAGAACTCCGGGCAACATTCATTGTTACTTGAATTCTTCGGGGGATGTTTCCCCATTGCAGAGAAAACTTGGCGATTTCTTGCTTTTCTTAAAACCAACGTTGGCGGGTTCCGAGTAGAAAGGGAGAAAGCGAGCGAAGCATCCTCTTCTACTCTACTAAGGTATTCCGATTTCATGTCCGCGGTGAACTCATCTTGGCAAGCAAAAGAACTGGTTCTCACCAAACCAAGCTTTTCCCCAAGTGGGCTTAATTCGGGCGACACCGGCCTAGTAGCTAGCGAGTCCGCCTCCCCGCCACGGAGCGGCTTGATCGTGCGTGTCGCCGCAGGTCTTGTGAACGCTTGGGAGTGGTGTTTCGGTGCGATCTCGATGATCGTAATCCTTGCCTTTTTGGCGACGGTACCTATTCTAAATTTAATGAGCCTGGGTTATCTGCTGGAAGTCGGGGGGCGAATCGCCCGGACGGGCAAATTCTCTCAAGGCTTCATTGGGATTCGCAAAGCAGCCCGAATTGGAAGTATCGTGGCCGGGGCATGGTTGATGTTCCTGCCGTTGCGCTTGCTTTCCGACGCTTGGCAGAGTGCCTGGTTGATTGACCCAACTAGCCAGCAAACGCGGGTCCTGTGGTTCGTCACGATGATCGCAACCGGAATGGTTGGATTGCACGTGGCGTGGGCCTGTTATCGCGGCGGCCGACTTCGTCATTTTATCTGGCCCGCCCCGATTCGTTTTTTTAAGACCATCTTTCACGGCGGCATGTATCGCCATGCCCGTGAGGGTACTTTGTCCTTTATCAAGGAACTCCATCTATGGCATTATTTCTCGCTGGGTGTTCGCGGATTCTTCGGCACCTTAGCTTGGCTTTTGGCACCAGTCGTGTGGATGATCGGAGCACGTCAAATTTCCGAACCAGGGATTGCGTTTGTGGTCAGCCTGCCCGGTATGGTGATGTTCGCCTTTGTCCTGTTGTACTTACCGTTCCTTCAAGCTCACTTCGCCGACGAAAATCGATTTAAAGCGTTATTTGAGTTAGGGACGGTCAGACGATTGTTCCGCCAGGCTCCACTTGCTTGGTGGTCGGCACTTCTGATTACGCTGCTGTTCGCCTTGCCGCTTTACCTTCTCAAGGTCGAGATGATCGATCGCGAGATCGCCTGGCTCCCTAGCTTGCTCTTCGTGGTCTTTATCTTTCCTGCCCGCCTGTTAGCGGGATGGGCATTGGCTCGGGCCAAGAAGCGAGAACAGCCCGCCCACTTCCTTCTGCGATGGTTGAGCCGGTTCGCCGCGATCCCGGTTGTGTTTTCGTACATCTTCTTCATGTATTTGTTCCTGTACATCTCTTGGCGTGGAGCAGATAGCCTGCTGGAACAACACGCGTTCCTTGTTCCGGTTCCCTTCCTGGGCGCCTAAAGGTTTCCGATTCGCCATGCTGTCGATGCAAGATCGCGTGATGCGCTGTTTTGCCGTCTACGGTTCGCCACTAGGACCGCCTGCTTGGAACAGTTAACATTGAGAGTACCCCCTTGTCTTCTGGTTCCTCAATGGACACGCATAGTTATGCCGCGTGGAAATCTGATCGCGATTTGTTTGACGTTTGTGATTGCGCTAATTTGCTATCAATCGACGGCGTATTCTCGCTATGCGTTGATGTTCCAACAGGGGATGCAGACGATTTCCGACTTTTATGTTCGACCGGTTGGAGAAGAGGAACTGTTCGATGCGGCGATGGAAGGACTCACTTCGCCCCTTGATCAAAACTCGGTCTATATTCCGCCGGCGCATTACTCCGACTTCCGCCGCGAGTTAGGGCAAGAATTCGGTGGAATTGGCGTCCAGGTTGATTTTAACGAAGACAAACGGCAGATGGTGATCATCACACCCCTTGCAGGTGCCCCAGCATATAAAGCTGGAATTCAAGCGGGCGATATCGTACTGGCAATCGATGGGGTCGATCTGAACGGAGAAGACTTCGACACTTCCTTAGAACGCTTACACGGGGAACGTGGCACCCCGGTAACGCTGACCGTGAAGCATATTGGCGAGGAAGAGCCGGTCGATATCACTGTCACCCGCGCCAACATTATGGTCGAGTCGGTGATGGGGGACACACACGGCAAAGATGGCAAATGGAACTTCTTCCTCATCAATCATCCCAAGATTGGCTACATTCGTGTCGATTCCTTTGGCGATCGCACGGCGGAAGACTTCAAAGCAGCTCTGGAAGAGATCCCCAAAGACGCCGAGGGGCTGATCATTGATGTTCGCGGTAATGCGGGCGGTTACTTGAACGCAGCGATCCAGATGGTCGACATGTTCATCGAATCTGGTGATATCGTTACAACCCGCAGTCGCGATAATCAAATCCGAGAAGTTTATCGCGCGAATAGCAGCCACACGATTGTGCCTCAGGACTTACCGGTGGTGGTCATGGTAAATCGCTTTAGCGCTAGTGCGAGCGAGATTTTCGCGGCCGCCCTCCAAGATCACGATCGAGCAACCGTAATTGGTGAACGATCATTCGGAAAGGGAACCGTTCAAAGCATCTTTCCATTCCCTTTGGATGCCGATAGCCGTGCTCTGAAGATCACCACGGCCACGTATTGGCGTCCCAACGGTACCAACATTCATCGCTTCCCCGATGCCAAAGAGGAAGACGACTGGGGCGTCCGCCCGGATGAAGGTTGGGAATTGGACCTCGACGACGAAACGTTGAAAAAAGTCATCCGCGCGCGGCGTCTACACGACATCGATCGCACCAACTTCGCCGATCCTTCCCTGGCGGAAGGTCGTGAAATCTCGGATGACGAACAATCCCTCCTCGACTTTGAAGATCCGCAGATGCAGATGGCGGTCGAAGTGATTGAGAAAGCCGAGAAGTAGCCGTTTCGTAGGTTTTGCAAAGTGCTTTTGCAAATTCTACGATCGACCTGTACGGTGATTCCGGCAAGGAAATTGGGGCAAACCTTACCATTTTTCGTCCATCTTCGAAAACACTGACCTGGGCGAACTTGAACAAATCTGGAGCAGTTCTCCGACAATTGGCACTTCGGTTGCTAATTACAACGGCGAATCTCTCTCCTCCCCGGTTTGTTGAAAGATGCACCTATGGTTTGCAACGTTAACCACTTCTCGTGGCCGTCCACCAAGACTCCGACGCTGGTCGAAATCGAGTCTTTTTCGCGACCACTTCCTGTTCAGCCTCACCCCGACACCCCCTATGTCGTCGTGCTGTTGAAGATGTTAAGCGATACCGATAAGACGTCGGATGAAGATAACATTCGCCGATAATGAAGCGGCGAAGATTGATCCGGCTGAAATCTTGGCTTCAGCCGGATTCTGGGGCTAATCCGAGGACTTGAGCTCGCGCAAGTGAGCTTCTATGCACTCGGCCAATCGTGTGGGGTTATAGCCACCTTCCAGCAAACTCACGATTCGTCCATCGCACCAAGTGTCGGCGATTTCGTTGACCGTTTGGGTCATGGCTCCGAAATCGTCGGTCTCCAGCCCGAGATCCCCCACGGGATCCTCTTTGTGCGCGTCGAAGCCTGCGCTAATCAGTACCAATTCTGGTCGAACCTTGTCGGCAAAATCTTGTAATCGATGGGCGAATGTATTGAGGATCGTCTTGCGATCGGTTCCGTACTTGATTGGCAAATTCACGGTGTAACCGCGACCAGGCCCCTCACCTTGGGCATCACGATCGCCACTATCCGGATAAAAGGGATAGCGATGCATCGACAGAAACCCAACGTTTTCGCTTCGCCAAAAGATATCTTGGGTGCCGTTTCCATGATGCACGTCCCAATCAACGACCAAGACTCGCGCCAATTCCAGCTGTTCGATGGCCACCGCAGCAGCAACCGCGACGTTGTTGAATAGACAAAACCCCATAGCCTGATCACGAGTGGCATGATGACCTGGCGGGCGAGACAAACTGAACGCCCGCGTTGCCTGTCCCTGAATTACCCGCCGAGTCGCATCCACAGCGGCCCCAGCGGCCAATAATGCTGCTTTGAAGGAATCTGCGGAAGTAAATGTGTCCTCATCGATCTGCCCCCCACCATGGGAGGTCAGGTCACGAATATACCGAACCAGCCCAGGATCGTGGACGAGTTCCAACAGATCCTCGGTTGCGGGAGAGTACTCCGGATGCGACCACTCATCCCAGACGCCTTCACGATGAAGATGCTCTAAAGCACTCGTCAGCCGAATGGGGGCCTCGGGATGATGTGGGCCCGTAAGATGCTTCAAACAGCGGTCGTTGTAGTGAATGAGGTTCGACATGCGGCACGGCAGTCCTTCTTGGGGGCATGCACCAATTCGTTGACACAGCTTCGCAAGAGCAACTATTCTTAACCTTAGCGATCTTAGACGGTATGATTACATTACTCGTCGCTTGAGGGGAATTTCTCCCTTAGAATACATCCGGATTACGATCTCATCTCGTCCCACTGGCCCACTGTTCGTTCGGACACGCCTGGGCAAGTCTCAATGCATAGGAATTTTGTGGCATGAAATGGCTTACTTGCTGTACCCTCGCTTTGGCGATGATCGCCGTGGGAACTCAAGTCGCTCGGGCGCAAGACTACCGAGAGATTCCAGTTACGGCCACTGATATTGATCCGGATGCGACCGATCTGCAAGGCAAGCTGCGTTACCAGCAAGCTCGCGCCAACGTGATCGAGTACCTTCGCTCCAAGCCAATGGACGAACAGGGTCGACAGCTGATCCGCAAGTTCTTCCGAGACGCCTACCTGAAAAGCTGGACCAAGCGATCTAACTGGCAGCACGCCGGTGCGAATCGCCAAGAGTTTCTGCGACTTTACTACGGTTCGCTCAACTCGCAGCGTGATGCTCGCCAAATGCTCAATGAGATCATGCTGGAGTACATGCAAGAGTACATCAAGCCAGCTTATCATCCCGTGCTCCGCTACAACGCAGCGCTGCTGATCGGCGACCTGCGTTCGCAAGAAATGGATTCCATCAACCAATCGCCAGAAGTTCCGTTTCCTGACTCGTTGGCGGTCTTGCTAAGCATGATCGAAGACGAAAAGCAAAGCGATGCCGTGAAGGTCGCGGCTTGGGTTGGATTGCTCGAACAGTCGGAGCTGTACGGAGTGAATCTTGGCAGCATCCCTGCCGACGCTAAAACCAAGATTTTGACGTTGGTTATCAACACTCTGAAACAGAAAGATGTTCCGGAAGGGCATAGCGAAGACGCCCATGTCTGGATTCGTAAGCGGGCGATCGACATCGCGTCGGTGATTGGCAATGCCGGTCGAGACGGTTCGCTCGCGGCGGCTTTGGACACGATCATTCTCGATACCGATCTTCCGATCGATATGCGTTGTTCCGCCATCGCAGCGAAGGGAAATCTGGCATTCGACCAAGCAACGGCCAGCAACATGGACGTTGTTCGTCAATCGACCGATATCGGCAAGATTGCGTTGGAAGCAGTCGCTGCGGACGTCACGTGGTTCGATGAATCACTGAAGCAATACCAGAAGCAAATGTTCGGACCTGGTGGCGGTGGTTACGGGGGCGGCTATGGCGGCGAGTACGGCGCAGGTGGCGGCTACCCCGGCGGCTACGGCGGTGAAGCTGGTGGCAGTGGCTATATGCCAACGCCAACTTCTTCTTCCTCGTCCCGCTCGAGTTCCAGCCGCAGCCGTCGTGGCCGAAGTAGTCGTCGTGGCAGTTCGGGTGGCTACGACATGTATGAAGACGCCGGCATGGAAATGGACATGGCCCCAGAGATCATTCGTGACCCGGTTTTGGTCCGTTTGGAAAATAACTATCGTCGCCGCGTGAAGACTCACCTCGATTTCGCAAAGCAGGGCCTCGCCGGTCAGCTAACCCAAGTCCCAGACGATCCAGGCGCGATCAAGCAGGGCCTGATTCAGTACGCTAAGAACGCGGAAGATCGTCAGGCAATCGCGAACTTGACTAAGTCGATGATCGCTATGCTCAACGCGGTTGACGACAAGGAATCGGAAGAAAAGGATCTGCTCAAGGCATCCAAGACTAAACTGGAAGCCATGACCACAGCCGCTCAGAAGCTTGCCGCAAAGGCCGCCGTGGAAATCGAAGTTCCTGATGCAATCAACGAAACTCCAGACGACGAGCCAGGTGCAATGCCCGTAGGCCCAATGCGTCGTGGAGCGGTTCCAGCCGACATGCCAGGTGGCGGTGGTCCTCCGGCCGACGCCCCAGGCGGAATGCCTGCTGACAATCCTGGCGGTGCTCCGCCAGCGGATCAACCAGGTGGCACACCAATCGATGGCCCGGGAGCGACTCCCCCAGCCGCCAGGCCGCCAGCCGCAGGACCAGCTGCTGGCCAAGGAGGACCGATGCCAATGCCTATGCCACAACCAGGTGGCGCCGGTGGAGCACCTCCGATGACGGATGGTCCTATTCCTGATTCTCCGTAGGCTCGTAGCTTTCCTTCAGCCGGAATGATCTTGTCTTAGCGGTCGCTGCCAGCTAAAAGCGACCGCATGTTGACTCATGATGCCCGCGTCCAATCTGCAACTGCGCTGCTAGCATGCCTCATCCTGCTCGTTGCAGGGACTGCAGGCTGCCGTACGGTCGTTGATGCGCCTCGGGAGCTCGCCGAGCTAACTAACACGGAATCATCGGATAGACAATCGCAAGCCGAGCCTGTATCCGTTGAGCGAGCTCCGGCAACTCAGCACGATATCAAATCGGCTGAAGAAGCCCTTTCTTCGACGGTCGTCCAGCACGAGCAGGACGCGATTCGCCCCAAACGAGTTGACTCGCGTGGCTGGTTTCTCGATAGCAGTGTGCCGCTATATCTGGCCTATCATCTAGGCAAGCCGCGTTGGCATCACCGAGCACTAGAGAACCTTCTTGACCAGCCCGTTTCCACCAACGATATCCTTGCCGCCGGTGCCCAATCGGAAGATTTAGAAATCAGGGCAACCGCACTGATTGGTCTGGCAAGGACCGGTGAAGTTGGCCAAGACGGTGAAATAGCACAGCTCATCCGCAACCCAAAGCTGAACGCCACCACGAAAGGCGCGTTGCTCGAAGCTATTGCCAATGTAGAGCTGGTCAATGAACTTTTCGAAGAGCGTGACAATCTGATCGAAAAGACCTCCGCGAAGGACAAGTTCTCCGAACGACAATTACGAGAACAGTTCTGGTTCGAGCTCGCTTCGACTGTTCCCAGTGTGCGTAGCGACGAACGTTTCACCAAGAATTTCCTCGATCACCCTCCGGAGACCCAGCAAACGATTCTCGACTTAATGCTCAGCGATACGACCTGCGGCGTTCCTGATAGTATCACAAACCGTTTCAACCACCTGACACCTGTTGTGATGCGACGAATTGATCTGTGGCATGGCTATTTGCGGACGGTAGCCCCGATTGATGTCTTGGCCGAATCCGTTCGCTCTGCTGACTTCACAACGCGGGAGAGCGCGACCATCGGGCTCGGCCGAGAGGGTTCTCGTTCTGCGGAAGCTTTACTTCTAAATATCTCTGAAAACGATGCCACACTCACGCAAGTCGCAGCGGTGATTGCCTGGGGATTGATGCCTCGTCATGAAGAATGGCCCCGCCTGGTTGAATCCAAATCGTGGCGTGTTCGCTTAGCAGCGGCCCAGTGGATTCCACTCACCTCCCGCAACTTGGCATCGGTCAAGAAGCTGGAAAAAGATTCCAGTCACCTTGTACGCCGGGCAATCCTGGACCGTACATCCACTCCTGCAGAACAACCTAGCGAGCGTAAACCGGCCGAACAGCCACATTTACCCAAACAAGAAAAGGTCGTACTGACATCGGACGAGGTCGTCGCCCTGCTCGACCAGATCGATCAGGCTGAACACGCTGCCGAACCGGCGGATCGTACTCAAGCTCGCCAACAATTGTTGCTTTCTCCGGCGAAAGTACTGGCCGCTGTCGATCAGGTTGCCAAACCACTTTCCAGCTACGAAAACAATTTCCTCTTCGACGTCCTCTTGCCTCAATGCGATCCATCTTTTCAGCGACTGCAGGAAGCAACGACCGGCAGTTCGCACATGACCATGATCGCACTTCGCGAGCTTCAACGCCGGAGCGAACAAGCTCCCCTGCCAGAGCTAGTAATCTGGCGTTTGGGCCAACATTGCGAAAGGTTCACCCCGCTCGACTGGCAATCGTTGATGGCGACGATCGAAAACGATAGTCGCCCCGCCACAGAGCCCCTTGTTCGGAGAGCCCTGGGACATGGAGATCCGATGGTTCGCGCTCGGGCTTGCGACCATGTCCGCCAGTTCCCACTGCCCGACGTTATCTCGCCGTTGGAAGACAGCCTGGAACATGAATCGACGGATGTTCGTGCTGCAGCGACAAAGGCCCTTGCTAAAATCGACGGCCCCAATCATCGCGAGACTTTCGTCAAACTTTTGCTCGATCGTGAGGTCGATGTTCAGTTGGCCGCCGCCAAAGCACTCGACGCGATCGACGACCAACGTGGCATTCAACACATCTATCGCATGACCTATGCATCTTCGCGTGATACGCGTTTAAAGGGAACGCATGCAATCACGGCGAGGGAAAACACCTCTGATATTCCAGAACTGATGCGTCTGCTGGACGATGAGACTTCCATCCGCTTGGCCGCAATTGAAGGTTTGTGCACAATTGTCCCGTTAGAAAGCAATCCTCCTCCCAAAAACGACGCCATGCCGGTGGATGCCCAATGTGCCGCGTGGAAAAACTGGTTCGACCGTCAGTCGCCGCAGCGGTAAACCCGATTCCGCTTGGTTCTGCCCTGCCCTCTCAACCTAGAATGGGGCAGCGCGTTATAATTCTTTTGGCAGGGAGCACCCCACATGTTACGCTCCCCAAACGAGTTACGTGGCACAAGCGATTATCCTTGAATCTGCCGCCCCGGACGAAATGGACGGAGACATGGCCCCGACCCCAAGCATCAAGCTCAGCTTCCCTGAAAAGGACATCGCCCAATTAACGTTCGATCTGCCGGACAAGGGCGCGAACATTCTCAGCCACCCAGTGATGGAGGAGCTTGCGAACCATCTCGACACGCTTTCCCAGCGAGACGACATTGTCGGCGTGATCCTCGATTCCGCGAAGCCCACGATCTTCATCGCAGGCGCTGATATCAATGAATTCGCCGCATCGATGGAAGTCGATACTAAGCGAACTTACGAAATGTCGCGTTGGGGCCAGAAACTTTTCGGCCGTTTGCACGAAAACAATTGGATCACCGTCGCCGCGATCAACGGCACCTGTGTCGGAGGTGGAACGGAGCTCGCCCTGGGCTGCGATCGGCGGATCGTCACGACGAACGAAAAGACTGAAGTTGGCCTACCTGAGGTGAAACTTGGAATCTATCCCGGATGGGGTGGTACGGTTCGCCTCTCGCGTCTGGTCGGTCTGGGCAATGCAGTCAAGATGATTACTTCCGGCGAAAGTGTCTCCCCGGAGAAAGCGCTCGAACTCGGTTTTGCCGACGATCTCGTCTCGCCGGACGCACTGTTGCCCGCGGCGATCAACCTCATTCGCGAGGAACAGGAAACGAAACAGTACCTTGCCGATCGGGAACAATGTTTGAAGCCAATCACGATCAGCGATACCGAACTCGGCTTTCTCGGAGCGACCGCTTCGGCATACATCCAACAGCAAACCAAGGGACAATATCCTGCTCCACTGGCAGCCCTCGAGACGCTTCTGGGTGGCGCGATGGTCGATGCCCAGCAGGCGTTGGAAATCGAAGCCCAGGGAATGGCCAATCTATTTGGCACGCCCGTCAACGCCGCACTGATCAACGTCTTTTTGCTGACCGATCGCAACAAGAAAGATAGCGGCGTTGAAGGGGACGGACCCAAACCACGCAAGCTTCAATCGGCCAGTGTGATCGGGGCAGGCATCATGGGCAGTGGGATTGCCGCGGCCAACTTAAAGCGAGGTCTTTCGGTTAAGCTGAATGACGCGAACCCTGAAGCTCTCGAACGTGGTTCAAAAGCGGTCTTGGACGAAGTCTCTTACGACAAGACAACCCGCAGCAAGAATGTCGAACGGGCGATTGAGTTCGCAGGGCATCTGCGAACCACCACCAACGGTGATGAACTTCTCGATACCGATATCATCATTGAAGCGGTCGTCGAGAATCTCGAACTTAAGCGGAAGATTTTCTCCTCCCTAGAAGAGAAGCTGCCAGAAGACACCATCCTGGCCAGCAACACGTCGACGCTGCCAATCACTAAATTGGCGGAAAATCTGAAACATCCCGAACGCTTCGTCGGTATTCACTTCTTCAATCCCGTGCGAATGATGAAGCTGGTCGAAGTGATTCGCGGCGAGAAAACCTCCGACGAAACAGCCGCAACGGCGGTTGCTTATGCCAAGGGGCTCGGCAAGTTCCCGATCGTGGTAAACGATGGACCTGGCTTCTTGGTCAACCGCTTGCTCTTTCCCTACATGAATGAAGCGACCCAACTGCTGCAAGATGGGGTCGACATGAAGCGAATCGATCGGATCGCCAAGAAGTTTGGCATGCCGATGGGGCCGATCGCGCTGTACGACATGGTTGGCATCGACACCTCGTTTTATGCCGGTCGAACGATGTACGACGCGTTCCCCTCCCGGACGCTTGTTTCCCCGATTTTGCCAGCTTTGATCAAACGAGAAATGCTCGGCAAAAAGAAGGGCGTCGGCTTCTTCAATTACCAAAACAAAAAAGGCAAACCTGAAGTCAACGCCGATACGGTCGAGTTGATTCAAAAGTATGTCGATGTCCCAGATCGCGAAATCACCGACGCGGAAATTGAGCATCGCTTGATCTTACCAATGCTGCTCGAAGCAACGCGGGCACTGACGGAGGGCGTGGTGCGTGATCCGCGCGATGTCGACCTTGGCTTGATCTTTGGCATCGGCTTCCCACCGTTCAAAGGTGGGCTGCTCTTCTGGGCGGACACGATTGGTGCGAAGGCATTGGTCGAATGGCTCAAGCCGTTGGAAGAACTGGGGCAACGGTTCGTTCCGACGGAGATGCTATTGGAAATGGCCAAACAGGACAGCAAGTTTTACGATCTCACTTCGGCCTAGTTTTCTTCGCGGCGATCTCCCTGCGAGATCAAGTGTGAAAACGAAGTCGAAGCCTCCATAGAGAAGGACTCACCATGAATCAGGCGGTAATCATTGACTGTGTGCGAACGCCCATCGGTCGAGCCCATCCTGAACGCGGCTACTACCGAGACGTGCGAAGCGACGACTTGGCGGTTCACTGCGTCGAAGCTTTGCTCAAGCGGACGGGAATCGATCCGGCCGAGATCGAAGACGTGCTGTTCGGCAATACGCAGCAAACGCTCGAGCAAGGTTTGAACGTGGCACGCATTATCGGTCTCACCTCGGGTGTTGCGGCCACAGCTGGCGGGACGACCATCAACCGGCTATGCGGAAGCAGCCTCCAAGCGGTCAACCAAGCCGCGCACAGCATCATCGCCGGGGGCGAAGATATTCAGATTGTCGGTGGCCTCGAGCACATGACCCACGTGCCGATGGATCATGCCCTTAATATCAACCCGAAGCTGTACCACCACACTTCGGAAGCCGCCCTTCACATGGGTATCACCGCGGAATTCCTCGCCCAAACGCAAGGAATTTCTAGGGAAGACCAAGACAAGTTCGCCCTGGCCAGTCATCAGAAGGCGAGCGCCGCATTCGACTCCGGGAAGTTCCAAAACGAAGTCGTTCCTACGCATGGCCGCGATGAAGATGGCGCGCGAAAGCTCCTTACTCGTGATCAGTGCGTTCGTGAGGATACCAGCCTCGAAGCACTCTCCGCGTTGAAGCCCGTGTTTATGCCAGATGGGGGAACGGTCACCGCAGGCAACGCTTCCCCCATCAACGATGGTGCCTGTGCCATGCTGATCATGTCGGAAGCTTCTGCTAAGCGGCTTGGCCTAAAACCTATGGCCAAAGTGGTCGCCACGGCTGTGGCTGGCGTTGATCCTTCGGTCATGGGAACAGGTCCGATCCCGGCAACCAAGAAAGCCCTCAAACGTGCGGGAATGACGATCGATCAGATGGATCTCGTCGAGCTCAATGAAGCATTCGCTTCCCAATCGTTAGCGTGCATTCGTGGGCTCGGCCTCGACGAAGAAAAGGTCAATGTCCACGGTGGTGCCATCGCGATCGGACACCCGCTGGGTTGCTCAGGGGCACGGATCAGCACGACCCTTTTGCACGCAATGAAGGACCGAAACGCCAAATTTGGCCTTGCTACGATGTGTATTGGTGTCGGACAAGGTATCGCTACGATTTTCGAGCGGATCGACTAAAAGCTCGGAGCTCTCGGATGGAAACGGGACAACGCCCCGACCTGCATGACTCAATTGCGGGTCTATTTGTCGAACGAGTCGAAGCGAGCCTCGGCGAGGTCGCACTCTGGACGCGGCCCTCTACGGAGGACGCCCACTTTCAAGCGACTACCTGGGAAGAATTGCTGCGAGAAGTCTGGCATTCGGTCGTTGTACTCGAGCAAGTCGGTGTAAGACCAACAAATCGCGTTGCTCACTATGCTGAGAATTCCCAAAATTGGATCGTCGTCGACTTGGCTCTCCACTTACTCGGTGCCTGGCATGTACCGATCGGGCTACATGGTTCGCAGGAGTTGCAAGACGCGATCCATAACCATTGCCAGCCAGACTTCTCGATCTATGCAGAAGAACATCAACATAATTCTCAGCGTTGGATGATTCACTCGGGCGATACTAGCCAAGAGGCCCCCGGTCTGGCATTGGACGATCTCATTGCTCAGATTCCGGCAGCGTCAACTAACGACATGTTGGCAAACTTGCGTCAACGATGGCAGCAACTTGATCCTGATTCCGTCTGCTCACTCGTCTACACTTCGGGTACGACGGGCGGACCGAAGGGTGTGATGATCACGCATCGGAACTTGGCGTCCAATGCGATGGCCTTAGTTAAAACATATGAGGAAAAGCCTGCCGATCGTCGTCTTTCGTTTCTACCGTTCAGTCATTTGTTCGCCAGAACCTGCGATGTGTATACCTGGATCGCGCGCGGATCACAGCTGGCTCTCGCTGCTTCCCGCGAGACAATCCTAGCCGATTGCCAAGCGATCCAACCGACACTGATCAACGGTGTCCCGTACTTCTACCAAAAGGTGGTCGAAGGATTACAGCGAAATGGAAAGCTGCAATCGCCTGGCTCGCTTAAGTCAGCGCTCGGCGGCGCAATCCGCATGTGCACCAGTGGCGGTGCTCCTCTTCCCCAATTCGTGATCGAAGCGTTCGAGCGACAGCGAATTCTCCTTTGTGAAGGGTATGGCTTAACGGAAACCTCACCTGTCATCACTGTTTCGACCGAGGAAGCCAATCGCCCAGGCAGCGTGGGCAAGCCACTCCCCGGTGTCGAAATTCGTACCACCCAAGCCGGCGAGATTGAAACGCGTGGACCGCATGTGATGGCGGGCTATTATCAGGATGACGAAGCCACGCGGCAAATCATGGACGATGGTTGGCTACGTACCGGCGATCTGGGCCTGATCGATCATGATGGATTCCTGTGGATCACAGGACGCAAGAAGGAGATTCTCGTTCTCTCAACCGGACGCAATGTAAGCCCAGGCGCGCTCGAGGTCGCGATTAGCAGCCACCCCCTGGTCGCCCAGGTTGTGGTTTGCGGCGAAGGGCGAAAATGCCTGTCTGCTTTGATGGTTCCTGATCCCGATGAACTTCGTCGCCGAATCCAAGAGTCCAAACTGTGGGTATTTTCCAAGCAGCAAGCCCTGAGACACCCGACCGTGCGGCAATGGTTTCGTGAAGCACTCGAGTGTCAATTAGCCAATCGAGCCGACTACGAACAAGTCGGGCCGTTTACGATTCTCGGGCAAAGTTTCACGCCCGATAGCGGCGAAATGACGGCCAAACTGAGCCTTCGCCGCGACGCGATACTGAAAAATTACCACGACACAATCGAGCAAATGTACCGTGGCAAGGAAGTGTCGTCGTCGTGGTGGCGATCTCTGATGCCGTAAACTTAATTAGCGAATTAAGTTATCGCAAAATGCCACTTTCCACATAGGGGCCGAAGTGGAATAGTAAGGTAGAATTCAGTTGCCTGGAAGCATCGCTAATGGGGGCATGTATCTCATTAAGCAACCTTTTCACCCCCTGGCAGGAGCAGCAACGATGAGAAGTGACACATCAGATCAGATTCCCTCGGAAAACAAGCCCGAGGAGCAAAAGGAAACGTCCTTCGCTGAAACCGCGCTAACACTCGGCGGTAAAAGTGCCGATGAAGCACGCCGCACCGGGGCGATCGACACGGCTGACGATCAAGTCGAAAAGTTGTTTCAGCCGCAATATCAGACAGCCAACAGCCCGGCGCATCGCGCGGTCTGGGATCGTGGTATCCCGGTCGAATTGTTCGAGTCGGCTCCCCAGAGTACACCGCCCGAAATTCGTCAGGTGATGGACGATAGCCTCGAAGTCGTTCGTGGATTCAAAAAAGATAAAGCAGTCACCGACGACAAGGGGAAGATTCGTGACGAAGTCTTAAACTCCCTGGGAGAAACCGGCTATTGGGGGCTGCTTGTCGACAAAAAGTATGGTGGCAGCGGCACGCCGTTTCGGTCGTTCGCTCCATTCCTCACCGAAATGGCGATGGTTGACCCGACCCTAGCCGGTCTTGCTTCCGTCCACGGCTGTATCGGTGCGGTCGACCCTGTGAGCACGTTCGGCAACGACGAGCAAAAAGAACGTTACCTACCGAAGCTCGCCAGTGGCGAACGACTCTCGGCATTTGCCTTAACCGAGCCATGTGCTGGCTCCGACCTCACGGCGTTACGGACCACAGCGAAGCTTGATGGCGACCACTACGTCCTCAATGGGGAAAAGTTGTTCATCACCAACGTTGTGCCCGGTAGGACGATCGGTGTGGTCTGCTTGATCGACGAGGTGCCTGCGGTTCTCGTCGTCGATTTGCCTCCGGAGGAAAACGAAAACTTCCAGCTTCGTAAATACGGAATCTGGGCCCTAAAGCATACCTATAACCAGGGCATCATCTTTAACAACCTCCGTGTGCCGAAAGAAAACCTTTTAAATCCTGGCAAGGGAACCGGGCTCACAATTGCCTATCACGGTTTGAACTTGGGCCGAATCAGCCTTTGCGCCAACGCAGCCGGAACGATGCGGTTGATGATGGCGAGTATGATTCCTTGGGTTCACTTCCGTGAAACGTACGGCGAACCAATCTCGAAGCGAGAACTGGTGCAACGTCGCCTGGGCAAACTTGCCGGAATGATTGTGGCGTCCGATGCGCTCGTGGCATGGTGCTCGACCTTAATCGATGCTGGATATCGCGGCGAAATGGAGTGTATTATCGCGAAGATCTTTGGCAGTGAATCACAGAAGACTGCTGCGATCGAGTTGTTCATGAAGACGCACGGCGGCCGTTCGTTCCTGCATGGGCACATGTTTGGCGACAACGTGCACGAGTACCTCGCCCCTTGCATCTACGAAGGCGAAGGAGAAATGCTCGGCATGGCGTTCTTCAAATCGCTGGTGAAGAAGCACGGCACACAGTTCTTCGAACCAATCGGCAAAGCCCTGCACGCTGCTGGGATCAAAAAACCGAATCCTCTGAATCCAGCTCATGCCTGGGCTCTCAAGGGAGCCTTGGCACCATACGCTGGCTGGATGATGAAGGAGTACATGGGTGGCAAGCCAAGTCCCAAGCTGCCGCAAATGCCGGACGACTTGAAAGCGCATGCCCAGTGGGCGGCCGATCAGTTGCAGGACATGCCATTGAAGATCTCCGGCACGATGCGAAAGCACCAGTTGAAGTTGGCCGATCGGCAATGCCGCATGTCGTATCTCTCGCAAAATGTGCAGGACATGATGACAATCCTCTGCACCGCGTTGTATGCAGCCAAGCAAGACAACGAAACGATTCGGGCCGCAGCCGATATTGCTTGTCGTGATCTGAAACGAGGCATTTTGTTAACGCGGCCAAGCGACCGCTACTTCCGACGCGTCACCGAGGTGGGCGGCATGGTCGCCGCAGGAAACTTCCCAGGCGTCGGCGTGCCTCCCGACGAAATCATGATGCGGTATGATAAGTAACCGATAGTTACTTATTCACCTGAAAGGCCGCGTCGTTGATCCAATTTAGCGTCATCCTGCCAGCCGCCGGACGCAGCACGCGTTTCGGCGGCGGAGAACTGAAGAAAGTTTTCGTAGAACTGCTCGGTCAGCCTGTCTGGCTACATAGTGCGAGACGATTTGCGGCCCGACCTGATGTTAAAGAAGTCGTCGTCGTGATCTCTGCTGACGACGAGGCATACTTTCGCGAACAGTTTGGTGACGTCTGCCATGATGACGGGATTCGCTTTGTCCTTGGCGGCGAGACACGCACCGATTCGATCGCGAATGGAATCGACGCGCTCCAGCAGCCTGGTGACTTCATCGCGATTCATGATGCGGCTCGACCAGGAATCGACGATGCAATGATCGACGATGTCTTTAATGCCGCAGCAGCGAGTGGAGCCGCGATTTTGGCCTTGCCTGTCCCGGGCACTCTGAAGCGAAGTACCGAGGATGGAACCATTCAGGCAACGGTCCCGCGCGATGGGATTTGGGAAGCTCAAACCCCCCAGGTGTTTCGCCGCTCCGTCATTCTCGACGCTTACAAGAAATTCCGAAATGAGCCTGCCACGGATGACGCCAGCTTGGTGGAACGGTTGGGACATCCCATTCATTTGGTGAGGGGCTCGCTTCGAAATCTGAAGATCACGACGAAAGAGGACCTGGAAATCGCCGAGCGTCTGCTTTCTGCAGGGAGTTGAACTCCAGCGTCTGCTTTCGTGTCGTCCCGTAGTGACCTGGGGCGTTTTGCCTTAAAATGCCCGTTTCTCAAGACAAAAACCTTTATTGGCGGCAATCTTCGGCTGATGAAAGATATCTACGCAGAACTGTCCTGGCGCGGTCTGATCAACCAAACCACTGGCGACGATAAGTTCGCCTCCTGGCTAAATGAACAGCCGCGAACCGTTTATGCCGGGTTCGATCCGACGGCCGAAAGTCTGCATGTCGGTCATATGTTGCCGTTGATGCTGCTACGTCGCTTTCAAGCGGCTGGGCACAAACCGATCGCACTGGTTGGTGGTGCCACCGGTATGATCGGCGACCCAAGCGGCAAGAGCGCCGAACGAAATCTGCTTTCGGTCGAACAACTTAGAGCCAACGTCGACGCCATCAAAATTCAGATGGGGAACTTTCTGGACTTCGATGAAGCTGGCAGTGGCGCCGTATTGGTCAACAATTTTGACTGGATGCAAAGCTTCAGCTACCTCGACTTCCTGCGAGACATCGGCAAGAACTTTCCGGTCAACGTAATGATGGCCAAGGACTCGGTCAAAGGTCGGCTGGAGCGAGACGACGCTGGCCTGAGCTACACCGAATTCAGCTATATGCTGCTTCAGGCGTACGACTTTGTGCACTTGTTCGACAAGCATGGCTGCCAGCTGCAAATCGGTGGTAGCGATCAGTGGGGCAACATCACGGCCGGGATCGATCTAGGCCGAAGGATGCGTTCCGCCCAATTGCAGGGCATGACCTGTCCGCTGCTGACCAAGAGCGACGGTACCAAAATGGGTAAAACCGAATCAGGTGCTGTCTGGTTATCAGCCGACCGGACCAGCCCCTACGCGTTCTACCAATATTGGATCAACGTGGCTGACGAAGACGCGGGAAAGTGCCTACGTTTCTTAACGGAATTGGAGCGGGAAGAGATCGAATCGCTCGACAAATCCCGGGAAGAAGAACCGCACAAACGGCAAAGCCAAAAGCGACTGGCCGAGTCACTGACTGAGCTGGTTCACGGAGCCGAAGGCCTCAACAGCGCCGAACGCGCCACGCAGATTTTCTTTGGTGGCGAGATCGATAACCTGAACGATAGTCAGTTGTTAGAGATCTTCGCAGATGTCCCTAGCCAGGAACTGGGACGTGATCGACTAACGGGTGACACAGGATTGAATGTCATTGATGCGTTGGTCGAAGCGGGCCTCTGTAAGAGCAAGGGAGAAGCCCGTCGTGTAATCTCACAAGGCGGTGCCTACGTCAACAATCGCCGCGTCGACGATACCGATACGTCGCTCGGCACCGATCATCTTGCCAGCGAGACCGTCATGGTTCTGCGAAGTGGTAAGAAGAAATATGCCTTGCTACGGTTTACCGGTAAGTAGCGGAATCGTGCTAGCGAGCCCTGATTCAAATTGACGCCTGGCGGGCAAACTCCTACGATTCCCCCAGGCGTATTAGTTTTGGGGCGAGGCGGGTTCCCTCACGGTTAGGTCTGCGGTGGCGCGAAAAAAGACGTTCATAGCGGTGTTTTGTCTGGCGGTCGCCCTGATTGCGGTGGTGACCGGAGCGGTCTACAACGCCACGCAACAGGCTCCCCAGTTCTATACCGAGGCCCTCGAATTCGAACCGGTGGACGCCAGCGAAACGGGCGAGATCCTGGAAGAACAGGTCTTTGCCTTCTCAAACCAGGTGAAGAAGCCACGACGCTGGTCGCTTCATCTGACCGATCGTCAAATTAACGGCTGGCTGGCTTCCGATCTCAAAGAAAAGTTCCCTGGCATTCTTCCTGAAACGATCGAAGAACCTCGTGTCGCTGTGCAGGGCAAAACGCTGCTGGTCGGCTGCAAGTACAAAGGCCAATCGCTGAATTCGATCTTGGCTGTTTCGCTCGACTGTTTTCTGGTCGAGGGACAACCGAATGTAGTCGGCATCCAACTGCATAACGTTACGGCAGGATCGCTCCCGATTCCGATCGGCAAGCTGATCGACGAAATCAACACGTACGCCGATAAGGCAGATCTTCCTCTTCGCTGGCAACAACGTGACGGCGATCCGGTTGCCTTAATAACCATTCCTAGCGAAGGACCAGAAATCGAAGGCGAAATCCGCATCGATGCTTTGGAACTTAAGGATGGCGAGATTCTTCTTTCGGGCGAAACATTGAAGACCGAAGAGGAGAAACAGAAGGAAGCCATGAAGGCATCTCAATCGGAAGTCGCCGAATCGGAGCTGGCACCTGCCGTCGAGTCTCCTTGAATCTCAAGCCTCAGCAGACCAAGAAGTTGCTTACCTGAAAGCTCGATTTCTATCTGGTTTGCGGTTCTTCGCTTCCACACAAACGTTCCTGATTCGACTTGCATGACTTCCCCGCGGTTATTCGACACCGGGCCTTCGTAGTCGAGATAGGCACGGCGATGATCGAAATCGGGGATTGCTTCGACCGTGGCTTTCAAGTCAGGCAACTGCCACAAGGTAAAAGTCTTCAGAACATCCCCCTCTTCCAACATCAGATCGTAATGATCTGGCTTGGTGGCCTGAAGGGGAGTTCGGTGATGCAGGATAACGAAGCGAAGCATACCGTTAGTATACGGTTGTGTCGGCTTCGCCTGATACACCTTGTGGCAAACGCTTGGTTTGCACGTCTGCCCTAATGACCTTTCTGCCTGCAGTCGACATCTGCACTTCAAGATTGAAGCGAATGACCTCGCCTGGCTTCACGTACTGGATCGGTTGGACCTGTACCGTAAGTCGATCGGCCGACAACCGTGGTTGCTGCGTGATCGGTCCAGTGAGGTTGGTCAGGTTCATACCTTCCGAAAGATGCAGAGTGACCTGCAGATTCTCGTCGTCGACATTTCGATTGTTCTTAATCGCCAATACGTATTTAACAGTACTTCCCGTACGAACCCCATCACTTAGATCGGTCAGGGAGACTTCAAGATCACCAGTAACCTGAGCATTTCCTTGGCCGCCAGGGCTACCTTGTCCACTTGGAGTGCCCTGTCCGACTGTTGGCGGTGGCTCGGGTGCTGGCGTCATCGGAGCGACGATCTCCAAACACTTCTCAGCCTCACGTGTGATTCCTTCATCACAGGTTGCTCGGACGATATTACATGCTCGCGGAACAGGACGACTGGCGGAACATTGGACCTCTAAGATCGCTTCCTGGTTAGGAAGAATCCGTGGGAAGGACCAGATCACTCGATTTTGTTCGTCGATCGCCGGATCGGTACGACCCAAGATTTGGAACTCGGGATCAATCGATTCCTCGACACGCACATTGGTTAGCGGAGATGGACCGTTATTATAGAGCCTCGCTCGGAACAGAACCGTTTGTCCAACGACTTCACGTTCCACCGAACGCAGTTCCAGCGTAAACGTCGGCTCCGGTGGGGGTGGCGAAACGGTCACCCACGCGGTCTTCGACTTCCCTGCGACACCTTGAGCGGAAACGGTCAGTGTGTGATGGAAGCGACCCGGAACTTGCGTCTGCAGTTCTAGCTGAATCGTACGTTCCTGACCAATCGCCAGACTTCCGAGCTGATCGTTTATGATGCGACCATTCTCTGCCATTGGATGGCTCAAACCATTATCAAACACATCTTCAAGTCGCAAGCCGACTAACGGTTGATCGCCCGTATTGCGGACGGTGATGTTGTAAACAACCGGCTCTCCCACGATGACCGTTTCGGGACCTTCCATGAAGAGTTGAATCGCATCGACGTTAATCTGCGTCTCGACACAATCCTCGCTTCGCAGTCCCGCTGCGGCGGTGGCAACCGCACAGTTGCGAATCACGCCCGATTGCTGCACACGCGTCGTAATCGAAATCTGGCGGAAACCACGAGCTTCGAGATCACCGATGGTCCAAACAAGTTGATTACCAATTTGCTGTGCTGCCGGGACGCTGCTTTCATATTGCAATCCGGCCGGCAAGGCGCAACTCACTTCCGTATTGCGAGCAGCAACGTCGCCGCCATTTTGGACGTTGATATTATAAACCGCTTGGGCGCCGTACTCGGCGACCTGGGGACCGGTCATATCGACGGCCAACTGCGGAGCACTCCAAGTGACGGTAGTCACTCCAGAACCCAACGTCAGGTTTTCGGCGTTGCTTTGTGGATCGAGGTTGGGCTGTATGATCGTTACACGAATCTGGGCAGTGCCCGCTTGTTGGGTCAGTGGAACCAATTCGACGGTCGCGAAACCGTTGGAATCGGTTCGCGTTTTAATGCCCGCTCCTTGTTCGGCCGGTTGACCGTTGACCAGGAACGCCGATGCAGGGCCGTCCAAGATTTCGTACTGCACTTCCCAGTCCGAGACCGGCTGCCGGTTGGTTTGCCGCAAGACGGTGGTCGAAAGTACCGCTTTGTCACCGGCGGGAACAACTGTTGAGTTGGGGAACTGCCACTGGGCATCAACCCAATAAATGGTCGCCGTCTGCTGGCGAGCTGGCCAATTTTCGAACGTCGGTGCCAATGCAGTGACGCGACTCACGCCGGGCGAAGCCGAACTGACCGACATCCAGGTTTGTCCGCGCAGCACGCGCACGTCGTCGCCGGGAAGTTCGGTGCCACGGTCGATGGTTTTATCGCACAATAATGTGCTGCTAGTCGCAAAGTCGGGACCTTGGACGCCGTAATCTCGGTTCGACACGAGATCGAAGTAGTTATAGTCTTTGCCAACCTCGGTGATGTAACCAACGCTCTCTCGCGAGAGAATCCAATTCACCGGTCGCCCTGCTTCATGCAAATGACGTTTACGATTCAAACCGGCAACAAGAACGACTTCCGTTCCGACCGGAGCAACCACGCGTGACGGAGAAAGCTGTAATGCCTGAGGATCCGCTACATCCTTCGGAGGTTCCGGTAGCGGCGTCAGCGGCGTGACACCAGGTGCCGGACAAGGTGAGAGCGGCGGAGGCTGTTGGAATGCTGGCTGTTGATTGAAACAACCGAGATTGCATTCCACTGGCTCGGCATCGCGGGCAAAGATATGTCGTCCCGTTGGATCAATTCGGGGCACACGCAACGGAGCGCAGCCTGATCCAACGAACGCAATCCATAGCGTCGAAAGGAGCAATAATCGCTTCGTGCTTGATGACCACCGCATGGCTGATTCCGTACCTCGGGCGTAGTTTCCATGTCATAGCTTGCCCAGACTGACAAGCCATGCAAAGTTAGCACGCGGTTAGGCAACATGCGGCATTTTTTCAACGTGCGGTGTTGAAAAAAAACAACGCGACCCGTGCGCTTAGATAAATCACACGGGTCGCGTTGATAAATCAGATTGTAGGGGCAATGCCCCAGCGTCTAGCGGTTACGAGCGAAGATACCCGTGGCATACCACACGCCGTTTCGACCACGCTTCATGTCGTAGCCGTAGTAGACGTTGTTAGAACTGACGGCCGACCAGTGCCCTGACGAATGTCGCCAACTGCGGACACATTCGATCGCGGCGTCTTCCAAACGTTGGCCTGGCCAGCTCTCAGCACAGACTTCGGTTGGCAATAGATTGCCAGGCAACTGGGCTTTGATTTGGTGGAACCGTGATTCCCACTGATGATGCCCTTGCAGTTGCATGCTGGCCTGGTTGCGACTGTGACGAAACGTCTCGAGTGCTAGCAGGCGACGGAAGATCCCCTTCGTGCTCGCAGGCTTTTCAGGGTGCATCCGCACCGCGTAGATCAGCGTTCGTTGCGTCAGCGAACCAGGAGGCAATGTCAGAATGACTTGCATCTGGTCAACGGTGCGTCCTTGCGAACCTCGCAGATTGAATTGGCTGACAACTTGCCCGTATTCGGAAGGATCATTGTTGGTGTAATCGACGATCGCGATACCCGCACTACCGTACATGTATCCAAATGCAGCGTGATTCAAGATTCGTGTCGGCTTCTCCTTGATCGTCACATTGGCATCGACCGAGAGCTTGGCCAAGGTGTAATTGCTTAGCAACGATTGGATGCTTCGGTTTGTCAGCACCTCGTCTTCGAAACGAGAAGCAACTTGCGAATCATCGTAGAAGTAGATCACCAACATCTTCTTGTCGGCGGTCGCGGCTTTCACGGCACTCGAGTAGTTATCGTGCCATGTGAGCTCCGAGGTTTCTGCTTTTGCGACGCTTGTCCAACTCATGAGCAATATGAGATTGGCTAACAAGCAAAGTTTGCGAAAGGAGATGATCATGGGGGCTATGAACGCTTCAAGGAATGGAAGGGGTAGGTAACGTTTCCGGCATTTATGCAGGAGAAACGGAATTTACCGGTCAAAACAATTACGTAAGCCTAAAACTGGCGGTTGTAGCAGTCAATCTACTAATAGTGGACGGATGGCAGATCTCCCTCATTTTCCTGCGATCTTTGCCGCACGACGCAGATAGGCAACCTGCGAAGTATAGAGAAGGGGAAATATCTTGGATATTGTCAGGGATTTGGGCGACTTTCCTACGAATGATGGCAATGAAAGCTTCACGAGATCGCCTAATCGGTATATCTTGTGTGCTGCCCAATCCCTCACAGACCGTAAATTGCCCCTCCACCACGGATGAGGAACATCATGAATCGGAATCTACGGCGTACGGCGGCGCACTCTTTTCTCGCATCTCTTTCGGGATTACTGATCCTAACTGGGTTCGTTTCGGCTCAAACCCCTAGCCCAGCGGAAGACTTGTCACCAATCGTGGAGGACGCCAAGTCGAACTTCCAACCGGTGACCGACGCGGAAGTCGCCTCGGCCAAACAAAAGCTTGAAGCGAAGCTCTCGCAACTTCAAAGTCTGCTTTCCAATGGAACAGACGAGAACAAGCAAGCCTGGGAGCAGTATCTGCGTTGGGATGACCTTCAAACGCAACTTGCTGCCAATCAGCCTGACCTGCGAACCTTAGAAGAAATCTACTTGAAGTATCGAGGTTCGTATGCGGGACTTGACAAAAGGCAGCTAGTCGAGGCTCGACGCGCCTTGCGGCACTACATCAATTTGGCCTACTTCCTCCAAGTCGATCAGTACAAGCAGCAGTTCGATATTCAGCTGAAAACCCTGGCAGATGCGATCAAACGTTACTCCGATTCTTCGGCTGACGCCGACAGCAAAACCATTGGGGCGATTCTCGGATGGCTCGAACAAGGCAATCAAGTTCCGAAATTGGTTTCTTCCATTCGTAAAGAATTTAATCACCCGAATCTTTATGCCTCGGTTTCCCGCGAATTCCTCGCTGCAGGTATCAGCCGCAAAGTGGATCAGGTCAATCCCGTTCACGAAATCATCCTGGGCACGAATGTCACCGGCACCGCCCATTTGGTCGGAGATGTCGATGTCAATCTCCTACCCAGCAAAGACAGCGCGCTGATTGAACTGCAATTAAAAGGGGATGTCACGTCGAACAACGTCGGTGTTAATGGACCGGCAACGATCTATTCGACAGGCTTTAGCCAGATTGTCGCCAGCAAGGTGCTTGAGTTCACGAAGGATGGTTTGCTGGGCAAGCCAACTTCGGCCGATGCGACAACTTCGACGACGTTCAACGCGATCTGCGCGAAGATGAAATTGATCCAAAAGATCGCCACTAAACGTGCTTATCAACAAAAAGGTCAAGCAGAAGCAATCGCTTCAGATCGTACCGAATTTCGAATCGAACAGCGATTCGACGACGAGTCAAAAGATCTGATTGCCGACGCAAATACCCGTTTGACGGAGAAACTGTTCCGCCCTCTCAAGGGTCGTGACGAGTTCCCTGACACGCTCAATATTTCTTCGACCCAAGATGAAGTGAATGTCGAAGTGCTACATGCCAGCCAGTCGCAACTAGCTGCCCCCGGCACCGCTCCTGAATCGAGTGATGACGGAGCCGATGTAACGCTCAAGGTTCACGAGTCGATCGTTAACAACTACGGCGAAACATTCCTGGCCGGCGTTGTCCTCACCGACGAAAAATTGGTCGACCTATTGAAGCAACGCAACGCCGAGATCCCTGAAGAATTAGAGATCACTCCAGATTCCGATCCTTGGTCGATCACGTTCGACTACAAGAGCCCGATCCAGGTGATCTTCGACAACGACACCGTCAAAATCGGCATTCGCGGTCGTCAGTTCACGCGTGGGAATACGGAGGTGAATCGTACCATCTCGATCAGCGCGGACTACAAGATCGAAAAGGGAGAAGCAGGTACACTTCTCACCCGTACCGGTGAAGTGGTCGTCGATTTCCCCACACAAGAACGTCTTGGTCCATTAGACCTGACAGCAAAAACCTTCCTCCGCAAGAAGTTTGAAGCGGTCTTCAAGCAAGAGATCGTCGGCGAAGGGATCAAGATGGAAGGGGAATGGGAAAAGGCTGGTATCCTGCGAATCTCTTCTCTATCCGTTACACCTGGTTGGTTTGTGGGAAGCTGGAAACTGGAAGCTCCAGCCGAAGCCGCTGCGACCGAGGTGACTTCTGTGGTAGAATAAGCCACGTCGCAAGTTTTCAGTGTCCAGTCCGAAATGCCGCTTCGTCATGGTCTTGGCGAAGTAGGCAAGATGTCGCTGAATGGCCGAGTTCTAATTCACTTTGCTGAAAACGAAACACGGATCACTTCACACTGCTCCGGAGGAGCCGTCCATGTCTCGCTGGGTTGAGATTCAGTTCGATTGCATTCCACTGCGTTCCATTGATCGAATGGATATTCCGATGGACGCCTCGCCCAAGTTTCAGCAGCATTGCTTGCGGGTGAAAGCCGCCATGGAAAAGCACGGCTCGCACAACACCTACTATCTGCATAACGCGACATGCACGTATCACCTGCTCAATGATCCCGTCGACGGCATGATCCAGTTCCGATTTCATGGCACGGTGATGACCGACGAATCGGACATGAGCACTCGCGGTAGCGATCTGGAAGTCGAACTCGTTAAAGAGACTTGCACCTGGCTTTCCGAACCGATCGTGCACTGGTTTCAGGAAACAGTTCAGCGCAGCGTGGCCGTCGAGTTCGATCACTACATCCAAGCTGGCGACCTTAAGAAAACCGAAGAACGGATCGCGAAGATCAAAGCCGAGAGCGAATCAGGGGACGGGTTTATGGGAATGTACCTGTAGGTCGTCGAGTAATCGCGAATCGTATCCCCAGAAAGTGTCAAAGCTCGCTCCACCAATGGGGAATCTGCTCAAGCGAATCGCTAACTTCCTGGTCCTCCCAGAGGCCGCCTAAGACCTCGCGAATCAGAACGATAACTCGCTGTTCCGTAAGACTCTCCCACGCTGAGACCGCTTCACTTAGTCGTCGTTCAAGCCAACGGTACTCATCGCAATCGTTAACGTTTTGAACGATCTTTTGACCTACGCCTACTCGGACGGCGTAGACTTCGTATCGATCGCTCAGAAGCTGACAAGGAGCGTCGCTTGGGTTCGCCACGATCGCCGACTGGAAGATATCCCCTGCCGACCATAGGTCGACGTGCTGCGATCGATACAGAATTGGCGGAATGAACGCGTTGGTCAGCAGGCAACCCACAAAGGTGTCGATTGCCGCTCGGGTCTTGGCGGGCCATTGTTCGGACGACCATTCATTGGGATCATCCGTTAAACGCTGTGCGGAGAAGTTCTTTGCCTTTTCCCATATCGCGTCGGCAAACGAACCGCCAATCGCGATGATGGTGACCTTCTGGCTTGTCATAAGCCTGCTTCCGAGGAACTAGTCCTCGACACCTTCCCAATAGCCGCCACGACTGTGGTCGAACATCGCTTCGACCCCCATGCGGGACTCATCGAACTTGCCGTCACGGTAAACTTCCTTACCGCAAACCCACGTTCGCACCGGCCAACCAGTGACTTCGCGGCCCTCGAAAGGGGTCCAACGGCACTTGGTTTCCATGTTAGGACTACGGATCACCTGGGTTTTGTTCATGTCGATCAGGACCAAGTCGGCATCATAACCAACCTCGATGCGTCCCTTTTCCATGATGTCCCAGACGAGCGCTGGCCCTTCGCACATCCAGTGAACGACGTCTTCAATGGTGCACTTGTCCTTAGCGACCAAATCTAGCATCAACGGCAGTGCCGTATCGACCCCAGGCACACCGCTCGGCGTGTCGGGGTAGCGTCCACACTTCTCTTCGTATTCGTGCGGAGCGTGATCTGTTGCAACGATTTGGATCTTATCGTCCAAAAGTGCCTGCAGCAGAGCTTCGTTGTCTTCAGCCGTCTTCAGCGAAGGATTCATCTGAGCCAGTGTACCCAGATTCATGTAGCTGTCGGTGTTGAGGAACAAGTGATGTGGCGTCACTTCCGCGGTGATCACATCGGCATGGTCTTCAAACACTTCGACGGACGCGCCAGCGCTGACGTGGCAAATGTGCAGGCGATGCTTGTATTCGCGGGCCAAAGCACACGCGCGCTTCACAGCGGCAACTTCTGCTTCGACATTGCGAATCTTGGAATGATCGACCACATTCTTGGTGCCGGCCAGTTCCTGCTTCATCTTGTCGATGATCGATTCGTCTTCCGCATGGACGGCGATCGGCAGTTTGGTTTCGGCGAAAATGGCTTCCAGCAAACCAGGGTCAGTCAGCGCCATATCGCCGGTGCTGCTACCCATATAAATCTTAATGCCAGGTGTCCGAGTGGCTTTCTTAAGCTCTTCCATGTTGTTGAGCGTCGCGCCCATGAAGAACCCATAGTTGACGATGCTCTTGTTGGCAGCGAGCGTCAATTTTTCTTCCAGCAACTTCTGGGAAACCGTGGCTGGATTCGTGTTGGGCATCTCCAGAAAGGTAGTGATTCCCCCCTTCGCACAAGCACGACTCCCCGAGCGAAGATCCTCTTTATTGGTCAAACCAGGATCTCGCATATGGACGTGGGCATCGATCACACCTGGGATCAGCGTCATGCCGTAAGCGTAGACCGTTTCGTCCACTTTTACCGATTCGGCCGGATCGATCTCGGCAATCTGCGCACCATCGATCAGCACAGAGGTCTTTTGAGGGCCGTCCGGCAAAATCACCGTAGCGTTCTTAATTAGCGTTTTCATTCAATATCCTGCGGTCGAAAACGAGGGACCCACGCGAAAGTAGGGGGTGGCCGACTCGATAGAAGCCGTCGGCGAGGTACGTGGGGCGCTAGATTGTGTTCGATACGGCCTAGCCGGGCGCATAGCAGATGCCCGAATCCAGAACGTAAACGACTACTATAAGAAGTTTCGCCCCCCTATGAAAGCGGCCTGGATAGTCGTTAAACGCAGAGTCTGAAGTGAAAATGGGCGATTTTAATCATTCGTTCCGTGCGATCCACCGCTCTCGTCGCCAATTCTGCTGAAAGCCGCGAGCAAGGGGAGTTACCCTATACTTGCCTTCGCAACTAAAATAAAGAGTTCACTTTACCCACCTTATTCAGGCAGGCCGTCCCTATCCCTGGTAGATGCTATCAAGCGAGCGGCACGCCTGACCGATTCACCTATCGAGGAACGAATTCCCTTCGCCAACCGAAGGTCCGATAAGAACGGTCATGCTGTCTGGTATTACGCTGCTCATAATCGCCGCCAGTTACATCATCACGCTGGGGCTCGAAATCGCAAGAATTTTTGTCCGAGCTCGCTCGCGCGCTATCTTCTCGCTGGGATTTGCCGTTCTAGGGCTCGTGACCCACACGCTGTACCTAGTTGGTGAACAACGCGGGCTAATTGAATCTGGCCCGATTTCTTCCTGGCATCAATGGTGCCTCATGGCGGCCTGGGTACTCGTGTCGCTATATGTTATTGCCGCGTTCGCTCAGCCTGGCACCTCTCTGGGCTTATTCCTGCTGCCGCTCGTCCTCTTGCTTGTTGGGGTGGCTTACTTGATGGATCAGGTCGCGCCGTTTGCGGCAGCGACTTCGTCGGAAACGTGGGGCGTGATTCATGGAACCGCTCTCTTGGCCGGAACAGTCGTAGTGATGCTTGGTTTCGTGACTGGGGTGATGTACCTGATCCAGTCGTATCGCCTCAAGCACAAGATGCTTTCCAACGAAGGATTCAAGCTGCCCAGCCTCGAATGGCTTGAGATCACCAACCGTCGTGCGCTGATCGTTTCGACCTGTTTACTCGCGGGTGGCTTGTTCGCGGGTATCTTGCTGAAGATTAACCACAACAGCTTCCCATGGACCGATCCCGTAATTTGGAGTTCCGCGATTCTCTTTCTGTGGTTGGTCGCGACGATGATCTTCGAGTTGGCTTACCGGCCAGCCCGACGCGGTCAGAAGGTCGCCTACCTAACGATGGCCAACTTCGTGTTCCTAGCATTCGTATTGGGCTTAGTGCTGTTCGGTCCATCGCAACATGCTCGTAATGGTTCGCCCGGTAAGCAAGCAAATCCAGTCACAGAGAGTTCGCCCGCTGACGTTCCTGCCGAAAGGAGCGACGCACAATGAAGCTCCACATGATTGGCTGTAGCCATCACAACGCGAACGTCGAAGTGCGCGAGCGTCTGGCTTTCACACCGGAACAGGCACGTCGCGCGATGCTTCTGCTGCGGGAAAACTTTCCCGACATGGAATCCGTCATCCTGTCGACTTGCAATCGAACCGAGCTGTACACTGCCTCGGTCGATGCCACGACCTTTCCTTCGCATCACGATATTGTCGACTTCCTCGCTCAGTTCCACCAACTGGAATCGGAAGCGATTTTTGACAACGTCCTGGAACGTACTGGCGAAGACGTCGTCCGGCATCTGTTCACCGTCGCGGCAAGTCTCGACAGCATGGTGGTCGGCGAAGCACAGATTCTTTCGCAGGTGAAACAAGCTTACGAGATGGCGACCGATGCCGACTGCGCTGGCACGCTCACCCACAGTATTTTTCAGGCCGCCATCCATGTGGCAAAACGAGTCCATAACGAAACCAACATCCATCAAAAGCGGGTCAGCATCCCCAGCGTGGCTGTCGGAGAGTTCGCTTCCAGTATTTTCGATCGCTTTGATGACAAGAAGGTACTGATCATTGGCGCTGGAGAAATGGGTGAGGAAACCCTCAACTATCTCCGCGATCTAGGGGTGCACGATTTCAGCGTGGTCAATCGCAACCTCGAACGGGCGGAGAAGCTGGCCGTTAAATTCGATGCGAAAGCGTACCCCTGGACCGAGCTAATTCCGCAGTTAGTACGCGCCGACGTAGTAATCAGCACGACCGGAGCATCAGAGCCGATCATCACCTACGACCAGTTCCAGGAAGTGGAATCAAAGCGATTCCAGAAGACGCTCTTCATCCTTGATCTGGCCATTCCCCGGGACTTCGATCCCAAGATCGGCAGCTGCGTGGGTGTTTATCTCTTCTCAATCGACGACCTCCAGAAAGCATGCGAGAAGAATCGCAAAGCCCGCGAACTGGAATGGCCCAAGGCAGAGAAGATCGTCGAGAAGGAAACCATGCGTTTCATGACCGACTTGCATCATCGTGCCACAGGCCCGACGATCAAGCGGTTGAAACAAGCTGCCGACGAGTTGAAGCAAGATGAACTTCGTCGGCTGCTGAACAAATTATCCGATCTCGATCCAAAGCTTCAAAACGAGATCGAACGCTCTTTTGATCGGCTGGTGAATAAGATTTTGCATCCACCGCTCGAATCGCTTCGTGATGACATGGAAAGCGCTGCCCCAGGCGGCTTGCTCGATGCGTTGAAAAGGCTGTTTCGTCTCTATGACTAGCGGTCTTGCCCCCGCTCACCGGAGGACGCTGGCGAGAGGGGACAAGATGCGAGCTAGTTCATCATCGCAACCGAAGAATCGTCTTTCGAGACAAAGAAGTCGGCGAATTCCGGGGCTTCTACGGCCGTTCCTTCCATATCGTATTCGTCGGAGATCAGGCTCCCGATGTAAGCTTGCAAAGTACGCGACGACGCCTCGTCGGCATGGTGGGTGGCGATTTCACTGGCGAAGTTCACCAGGTCGTAAACGCGGCACTTGGCAGGCAACACACGCAGTCGCTTCTCACTTAAGGCATTCAGATTGGTAAGACCGTACAGTTGATTCATCTGGCCCGTCAGCCGATGAAAGTCGGTCAGCACAGTTGGGCGATTGAACCCCTTAGATCGATCCGACTTGAATAATAGCTTGTAAAGCTTGTTGCATTCATTGAGCGAGGCCCAAGATGTTTGCGAACTGGCGAATCGTTGACGAAGCCCGGCATACCCTTCCCCATTGTCATAGCTTTCAAGAGCTCGCGAAATGCAGTGGCCGATGTCTTTGCCAAGGCTGATATCGCTGCGGAAAGCTCGGCTGTAGCCGATCGCTCCGTTGCTGCACAGCATTCGTAAGAATGAAAGGTAGATCTTCGGCTGACTGAAGCCATCAATCGGTGTTTCCATCACAAATCGATGCTTGAACTTGTCGCCACCGATTTCAAAATCACAGTCACCGCTGCGTGGTCGATGGGTGCTGGTGATGACTCCTTCGGTGTACTTGATATCCTTGCCGCCGTAATGTTCCAACAATCCCTGCACTTCTTCGTGCGTGATTACCGGTCGCTTCGGATTGCTGACCGACAACAATCGCGATCCCCTTGCGCCACCTCGCTCGAGGCAGAAGCGAACGGTATCGTTCGGCGCTTTCTCAGAGATCCGCTGAAAAACCTCGCTGTGGTCAAAGTAACGAAACACACTTTCAGAAAAACCAAAACGCATGAACATCGATTTCCAGAAACGACGCGTGGGTCGCATCGTTTCGCCATTGAGCGTTATCCCCGTGACCGTAACGCGACCGGACTTCTCGTCACGTTCGGCCTCGACACGAAAGTCACTGACGCGGGCATAACCGTATTCAAAATTCCATCGCATGATTCGAGCTCCAGGATTCGGTGGCAAACAATTCAGGCATCAAAGAAATGGGGGGAGAATGTTCGGCTGCATCATTCGACTAAAAGCGATTCCTCCTTTGTTCCCACATCGGGCGGGTGTCCTTTAGTGCCGCGACTAGCTTCGGTAGTCGGACTTGGGTGCCGGCGATCAGGCGTCTCGATCGCTGACTAATTTCTTCAATCTTTCGATTCATCTTCAGGCTATTCCACTGATCGCCTGCCCAGACGTACTGCTCGACCGCAGCGGCCGTTTTCAAAATGGGATGGGGCGTCGATTGACACTGCACCACCTGTTTAAACGGAATGTCCGCATGTCGCCGAAAGACGCGGCCGCACATCTGTATGGTGCAGGCCTTACTGGAAGGTCGGCAGAACACCGTCTTCAGATCGGGACAATCGAATCCCTCGGTAAGGATGTTCATGTTGATCAGCACTTGGATCTTTCCAGCAAGGAAATCGGCCAACTGTCGATCACGGTCACTCTTGGCGGTGACAATTTCGCTGCGAATACCTCGCAAGGCGAGCTGCTCCTGGCATTCAACACATTGATCGTGGCGATGGAAGAAGACGATTGCCTTCCCCCATCGCTCGGTATCCATCGCGTACGTTTCCGCGACGGCACCCGGGGTATATTCTGGAATCGTGTAGTGGTGGTACTGGCTGAGGTAACCATCTTGAATCAGCTGATGAATGCCTGCGTCACGGATCACATGATCAAAACAGAGCTTCACACGATCACCTCGAAACGGGGTCGCCGTTAACCCGAGGATGTATTGTGGGCGAATGTTGCAATGCAGATTTGCCATGCTCATCGCGGCATCGTGCTGTGCTTCGTCGACGATCAACATGTCGACCTTCGGAGGATCCTTGTCGAACATCGAGATCAACTCGAGCTTCACATCGAAGCCGCGGGCGATGTTTTCTTCTTGGGCTTGCTTGAGCAGATTTCGTCGCATAGCAACCCAGCCGACGGACAGTCCATAATGCTTCTGCATCCACTGGGCAATCGCCAGCCCCATGACCGTCTTGCCACTACCTGTGGGGCTTTCGATCAAGACCGAAGCACTCGACCCGGCAAGTTCATCGAACGGATCGGCGTGATGATTCAGTAACGCCTTGACTGCTTTGGTGGCGATACGTTGCTGATAAGGACGAGGCTGGGCATCGACACCCTCGAACAAGTCATCCAGCAAGTTCAGCTCAGCGAAAGCGGTATTCGACTCGGTTGCTTCTTCCATCCAGTCACACATTTGCAGGCCAGTTCCCAACGCCATGATCGACTACTCCCTATCTCGGCAAAGTGATTATTCGTGTCGTGTGCAGCCCGGCGGAAGACATTCCTAACCGCGACACACGTACTATCGATCAAGCCAATGACACGTTGGGTCACACGAATCTGGCAGGCGGAAAAGATTTTAAGAAACCGACCAGCAAGAGACGTAAGCCACTTCATAGACAGCAGTTGCGCCGTTCACGAAAACATCTGAAATTGCCCGGTCGGTTCAAAGGCATTTTCAAAATGGCGGACTTCCGGCGTCTTCGCCCCCTTGGGCCAGACTATTGAAATCACGTCGAATCGAGCCTGGCAGCTGCCAAGCAAATCGTGCTTCCGCATGTACCCGAGAGCTGCCCTGGTCAGCCGCTCTTGCTTGTCCCGATCGACCGCTTCGTCTGGGGCACCTTTTTCGTCGGCGGTGCGGGTCTTCACTTCCACGAATACGATAGTTCGCTCTTGGACGGCGATGATGTCGATTTCGCCAAGGCGTGATCGGTCTTGCCACGCGATAATGGTGTACGCCTTCTTCTTAAGATAGCGACAAGCGAAAGCCTCGCCTCGTTCCCCCAGGGACTTTGGTTTTCGCCAAGCACGGAGCCAGTCGCGCAGCCATTTCACGATGCGGCCTGTGCAATAGAAGGAAGCTGAGAAATGTCGGGATAGCCTGACAGCGTTCGGTAATGCTGTTCGAGTGCTTCCATTACGGCCAATACCTGGTCCTCGCGCCAAAACCTGCCAGCAACTTGAACACCAACCGGCAGTCCCACACTTCCGATTTCCATCTGTCGTGCTAATGCATAGGACGCGTCCGACTTGATCTCGCGATCGGTTTCTTCGTCCTTGCGGACACGCGTCGCTGGCACGGTGCCACAGGGGACACCAAGCAAATTCATCACCACGCTGTAACTTGAAGCGGGCAACATGTCGACCGCGCAGTTGGGTTTCAAGGCAGGCGTAGCGTGTGTGGGACAAAGAACGATATCAATGTTGGCTTTGTCCCAATCCTCGAACACTTGTCGAACTTGGCCAATTGCCTCCCAGGTAACATCCCACAAAGAACCAGCCGAACGCGGGCCGGACGCTTTGAAGATGGCGGCCATTTTATGTTTCCCCAGCGACGATAGAGCCATCTTGGCAATCAAAGGCCGCAGCCAACGAGGCAGCGCCGCCAAGCGAACTAGGCGTCCTACCTCGGGCTCAAGCTTGCTTCCCTTTAAGAGTCGGCGAAAGTCCACGCCGCCGTCGGCACTGGCGATGGCAAAGTACGATTTCAGCATCGCCAAAGTTGGTGGAGGATCGAGCTCGACGATGGTGGCTCCGCGAGCCTTAAGCCCTTCCGCACCTTCGACCATTGCCCGACGAACCGCAGGACAAGGCGGAAAGAAACCATCATCCGCGTAAACGCCGACTCGTAGCTTACCGATATCGACGGGCGTGGAGTCATCAAAACCGAGAGGCGGATCGTCGGCCCTGTCCCAGCTTTTCGAGCAGGAGTTGCGAGCAAGTACTTTCATGGCCAAACGCAAATCGGCAACTTGCCTGGCCATCGGTCCTGGCTGAAATTCGAGCCACGACATACCCCGCAAGTTGGCCGCCGTGCCGCCACGCGTCAGCCGCCGGGAAGTCGGCTTGAGCCCTGCGACTCCACAGAAATGCGCAGGCAACCGAATGCTTCCCCCTAAGTCGCTTCCCAAGCCAAGTGCCGTTCCCCCAGCCGCCAGAATCGCCGCTTCGCCGCCGCTACTTCCGCCAACACAGCGCGACAGGTTCCAAGGGTTTTGCGTCGTTCCGTACTTTGGATTGCGTGTTTCATGGATAATCATCAGCTGCGGAACATTGCTGATCCCGAGAATCACCCCCCCAGCGGCGCGCAAGCGAGCCGCAAGCGGTCCGTCGGCCGTGGCCACGTTGGGCGGCGTGGTCATCCCGAGGGTCATCTTTCCGCCGACGACATGGAAGCATTCTTTGATCGAAAGGGGCACACCCCGTAACAGTCCTCCCTCAGCGAAGTGAGGATCGTCGTCCAGACGCTTTGCCGATGCGATTGCTTCATCGAAGAATGACTGAACGATCGCGTTTATCGGCGGATTGACCGACTCGATCCGCTCGATGTGTGCGGCAATGACCTCGCTGGCCGAGACTTCGCGGCTTGCGATCAAATGGGCCAGTTGAGCGGCACCATGTTGCCAGAGCTTAGGAGATGTGCGTTGCATCGCCCGATTCTACCGAGAACGTGCGGCGTTGTCGCCAACTCCTTAGAATAAGGTTCGATCCCAACCATCCCTTGCGAGGTATCTGCTCCGATGGAGATTCTGACGACCCCCATTCCTGATCACCGGGCAGTCGAACTGCGGATTGTCGAGCAAGATGTTCCGTTCAGTTTTCAAGAAGTTGCCCAACGATGGCAGGAAGATGCCAAATTCTGCGAACAGTTCAACCAAGCCCTGTCAGACGCGCCGTTTGAATCGTATCGCTGGGAGTTGCCCGGTCTAACGCGCGAAAACTGGCAGGCACCTTTCATTAGTGTCGTCCAAGAAAGCCTGGAACTGCGTCGCCGCGCGAATCCGAGTTCGTTCGCCGAGCACTTTCCGAAAGCGGTGGATGAAGTGGTTGTGTTCGCGAACTTCGGTGGGAGTGCTCAGCTAATTGTGCCGACTCCGGTCTCCGTTCCGGAAGCGTACCCTCACTTAGCGGCGTTTACACGAGGCGCTCCACACTCACAAAGATTGCACCTATGGCGAGCCGTTGGCACCGCTTTCGTGGATCGCATCAGCACGAAAGCGGTTTGGTTAAGTACAGCCGGAGCAGGTGTCCCTTGGCTACACGTACGGCTCGACGACCGTCCGAAGTATTATTCGTACGCGCCGTATCGAAACGTGCTGTCGCCTCAGAACTGATCGTCGAACCAGCTAGGAACCGAACCCGTTTTCCATGCACTTCCCGACCCCGCTAAGGATCATGTCAACCGCTATGGTGCCGGTCAGCAGGGCCATGATTCGCCCGATCGTGTCGAGGTAACGCTCCATGATCGGTTCGTAACGCTTGCGAATTAGGTCGTGAATCCATTTCAAGAAGATGAGCGAAGCAACACAAACGACGACCGAGAAACCGATCGCACCCGCGGCTTCCGGAATGCTAACTCGCGATCCCGTAACGATCGCGGCACTAATCGTCCCTGGACCCAGCATGAAAGGCAACGCCGTCCCTTCAGCACCATGCGGGGCATCTCCTCGCAGACCGCGCAGGGCTGTACTGCCAACCATCACCAGGCGGATCGAGACCAACAAGAAGACGATTCCGCCAAAGATTAAAAACGATTCGTAGCGTACCTTAAAGGCATACGTGAACAGCCGGTCACCGGCGATTGCGAAGCCTAAGTAGACGGCCGCGCTCATCAGTCCGGCGCGCGTCATCGTTTTGGCGAACGCCTGTTGATCTAACCCTTGGATCAAGTCCAACAGATAGATGCAAAGTAAAAATGGATTTAAAAGAACTAACAGCAAAATGGTCGAGTCGACCAGATCCTGACTCAGCATTGGGGCGGGTGGCCTTTCTAGGCTTCTAAAACAGTCTTCAAAAATTCCTGGGTGCGTTGTTCTTGGGGAGAACTGAAGATCTGGCTGGGGGGGCCTTCTTCCAAAATGACGCCACCATCAAAGAACAATACTCGATCGGCGATCTCTCGCGCAAAATTCATTTCGTGTGTGACCAGCAGCATCGTCATATCGGACTCCGCTGCCAGCTTTCGTAAAACACTCAGCACCTCGTGAACCAATTCCGGATCAAGTGCTGAGGTGACTTCGTCAAACAGCATCACCTCAGGCTGCATCGCCATCGCCCGGGCAATCGCGACGCGTTGCTTCTGACCGCCGGAAAGTTGGGCTGGATAAGCATCGGCTTTTCCGTCCATGCCGACCATGGCCAGCAATTCCATCGCCCGCTGCTCGGCTTCCTTAGCCGCCACGCTGTTCACGAGCGTTGGCGCGAGCGTTAAGTTCTGGCGGACCGATAGGTGGGGAAATAGAAAGAAGTGCTGGAACACCATGCCAAGCTTTGCCCGCATCTGGTGCAAATGGGCTTCGCTCGCACGTTTCTCGCTTCCATTGGAAGGCATCGTCCAGACCGATTCTCCTTCCAAAAGTACCTCGCCACCATTCGGCTCTTCGAGCGTCATCAAGATGCGCAGCAGTGTCGACTTGCCTGAGCCACTCGGGCCAATAATCGCGATCTTCTCGCCGGCATGAATATCGACGTTCAGTCCACGCAGCACCTGATTCTCGCCGTAGGTCTTTTGCAGGTTGCGAATTTGAAGTTGCGGTTGGGTATCATTCATGAAGTCATCGCCGCGGTGCGTTTGCGAACCCATTCGACCGAGAGGCCAGCTATGAGGCTCAGGAGAATAAACAGTACGCCAACAATCGTCAGCGGTTCCAGATAACGATAATGAGCGTTGCCGAAAACTTGAGCCTCACGCAAAACTTCCATGACCGTAATCACCGAGAGAAGTGGGGCTTCTTTCAACATTGCGATCAAGTAGTTGCCAAGATTCGGAAGCACAGGCGGAATTGCCTGGGGCAGAATCACGTAGCGATAGGTTTGGAACGCATTCAAATTCAGTGCTTTCGCCGCATTCCATTGCCCTTTCGCAATGCCGTCCAGTCCCGCTCGGTAGACCTCGGCGGTGTAGCAACTGTAATGCACTCCCAAGACCAAGATCCCGGTCACCAGCGGCGAGAGAGAACGTCCGACGACGTCGGTCATCACGTAGTAGACGAAAAACAGCTGTACCAGAAGGGGCGTGCTGCGAATGAATTCGACAAACGCCCACGCTGTCCAACTGATGAACGGCACTTTCGACCGGCGCATGACCGCCCACAGCAATCCCAAAATCAAAGCTAAAGTCATTCCGCCGGCAACTGCCTCGATGGTGACGACCAAGCCCTTGAGGATATCGGGCATGACCTCCCAAACAATATCCCAATTCCACATCGCTACTGCCCTCCTCCATAATCTCGCCCATGCGACAGGCGACGCTCCAACAAACGGAACCCGAGCGTGATGAGGCTCGACAGCAGGAAGTAGATCACCAGCAGCAGCCCGAAGATTTCCAACGAGCGATGTGTGTCTGCCCGCAAATACATTCCTTGCATCGTCAGGTCGGTTACGGTAATCGTCGACACGAGGGCGGTTCCCTTCAGTAGTTCAATCATAAGATTGCCGAACGGAGGAACCATGCTGAGCACTGCCTGCGGGAAGATGACGTATCGCATCGTTTGCCAACGGCTGAGATTCAACGCCGCTGCCGCTTGATACTGCCCCTTGGAAACCGACTCGATACTCGTGCGAACAACCTCCGCCCCATAAGCTCCGACGTTTGCCCCCAGTACGAAGATCCCGGTTGTGATCGCATCAAGACCGAAGCCGGTCAGTTCCGGCATCACGAAATAAAACCAGTAAAGCAAGATCAACGCACTGGCACCGCGGAACACCGTGATGTAGGCAGCGCTGAACCAGCGGAGGATGGGATCGGTCGACTTGCTCCATAGGCCGAAGACCACTGCCATCACAATCGCCACGGCGGAACCGCCCAGAGCGATAATGACAGTGATATGCAGCCCCTTCAACAAGAATGGGAGCAAATCAAAAGGTGGGGGAAGGTCGCTCACGGTGCTTCTATCAATTCCTTGGCGGTTACGTTACCAGGCAGGGTCGACTCATCAAATTGAAATTTTTTCACCAGTTCTAAGTGCTCTGGCGTACCGATGAATTTGGCCAGCTCTTCGTTAAAACGTTCTCGCAGTGCTTCGTCTTGTTGCCTGAAACCAAATGCTCCGAAGCCTCGCGTCTCTTTCCCATCGATGACTGGGTCGCGAAAATCATTGACTTGCTCGATCGCATCGCTGTCTTGTTTTTCGAGCAGATCCTTCACGGTGAGAAAGGTCGCGGCCACCGCATCAATCTGATCTCCCTTCAGGCCCTGCAATGCACTCGCATAGTCGGCAAACACAGCGATTTGGCTCTCATCAACTCCCAAATCTTGCGCGTATTTCAATTCAATACTGCCCCCCATGACACCAATCCTGGCGTCCGGATTGTCGCGTACATCTTCATAACTATGCAGGTCGAGCGGATTGCCGGCCAGCACAATGAAAGACTCGCCGATGGCGTATGTGGGATTGGAAAAAGCAATTTCTTTACCGCGTTCAGGCGTGATATACATACCCGCTGCGATAATATCGAATCGCTTCGCTTTCAAACCGGGAATTAAGGAGCCGAAGTCAGCAACCACAGGCTCAATGTGGTCAACGCCGATCTTTTTTAAGATGTATCGCGCGATCTCAGGAGCTTCTCCGGTAACTAAATCTTTCTTGGTATCGAGGTACCCATATGGTTTCTCGTTGGCGAAGCCGATGCGGACTTTTCCGGTCCGCTGAATTCTCGCTAACGTGCTTTCAGCGTTAGCGTTGGAACGATTCGCCTGCCATAGGATCGCGCCAATGGCTGCCAGGAATATTAGCAACACTAATACTCCAGCTAACGAAACCTGCGATCTTTTTTCATCGAACATTGGCTAAAAATAACCGTAATACATTACAGCAACGAAAGTTGCGATTATCCGAAGATCCAGGTGAAAACCCGTGATCGCACGTTGATCATCTGAATCAAATGTGCTAGATTTTAGAGCCAATTAGTTGCAGCAGCAACCATTGCTGCAGTAATTTTCGCGACTCCCCGCTGGGGAACCTTTTGCGAGTCTTGTTGACTCCAAAAGTGCGAAGCAGAGGAACTCCAGAGGAGGAATCAGGCCCGGATGAACTTCCGGAAACCACGCGTCGAAGATGGCGCGAAGCTGCGTGAACTGGTCGCCAACAGCCAAGAGATGGACGATAACTCGTGCTACCTCTACTTGCTGCTCTGTCAAGATTTCGCCGACACCTGCGTGGTGGCAGAACTTGATGGCGCCATCGTTGGGTTTGTGACTGGCTACGTCCCACCACAAAGACCCTCGTCGCTGTTTGTTTGGCAGGTTGTTGTTGCTCCTGAAGCACGACGACAAGGTTTAGCCAAACGCATGCTGGATGCCCTGATTAGACAGTTCCCTGGCGAGAAGCTGGAATTTGTCGAGGCCACAATTACGCCTGACAACGTGCCTTCTCGCAGTCTCTTTAATGCCCTGGCACGTTCCTTGCACACGGAAATCAACTACACCCCGTATTTCCGTGCAGATCATTTTGGAAACTTTGCCCATGACCCGGAAGAACTTTGCCGGGTCGGCCCGATAGGCCCCGAACGAGAATAATCATGAATATTGTTGACCGAATGGAATCCAACGTACGCAGCTATTGCCGGTCGTTCCCGACGACTTTTAAGACGGCAAAAGATCACCTGATGATCGATGAGAGCGGCAAAGCCTACATCGACTTCTTCGCCGGTGCAGGCTCGCTGAATTACGGACACAATAACGAAACCCTGAAGAACGCGCTGCTGGAGTACATCTCCGGCGATGGGATTACACACGCGCTCGACATGACCACCGTCGCCAAGAAGCGACTCCTGCAATCGATGCAGGATGTCCTCTTTGCACCACGGGGCATGGACTACAAAGTGCTATTCCCTGGTCCCACAGGAACCAACTCGGTTGAAACGGCGCTAAAGCTGGCCCGTAAGGTGACTGGTCGTCGTAACGTGATCTCCTTTACCAACGGATTTCATGGAATGACACTCGGTTCGCTGGCAATTACTGGTAATTCCGGTAAGCGAGCTGGTGCTGGTGTTTCATTGCACGACACAACCCACATGCCGTTCTGCGATTACTTCGACGCCGAGACCGATACGATCTCGATGATCGAAAACTACCTGGAAGACAACAGTAGCGGCATTGACAAGCCGGCTGCTTTCATTCTGGAAACCGTCCAGGCCGAAGGCGGCGTGAACGTCGCGTCGAAGACATGGTTGCGTCGCATCGCTGAGCTCGCTAAAGCTTCCGGCGCACTGCTGATTCTGGATGACATTCAGGTCGGCTGTGGTCGAACCGGTCCGTTCTTTAGCTTCGAGTTCGCTGACATCGAACCCGATATCATCTGCCTGTCGAAGTCGTTCTCCGGATATGGGCTTCCCTTAGCAGTCACGTTGGTGAAACCTGAGTTTGACGCGTTCAAACCGGGCGAACATAACGGAACGTTCCGTGGCCACAATCCGTCCTTCGTGACCGCTTCGACCGCATTGGAAGCCTACTGGCGAGATGATCGTCTGTCGAAGGAAGTGCACGAAAAAGCACGCATTATCAAGGATGCGTTCCTCGAAATGGCCGACCGTTACGACGGAAGTGTCCGTGGTCGTGGGATGATCCAGGGAATCGAGTTCCCAGATCACACGCTGGCCAACAAAATTTCACGTACCGCATTTGGCCGTGGCTTGATTGTGGAAACGGCGGGTCCAAATGACGAAGTCTTGAAGGTCTTGCCACCGCTGACCATCGAGTACGATGCCTTGAAGGAAGGCTTGCGGATTATCACCGAAGCTATCCACGAGAATCTACGCTCTGACGTCAGCACGAAGACGACGGTCGGCGCGAAGTAATCGCCGTTGCATAAGATAATAGCCCGACAACGCCGCTGAATTGCGACGTTCCGGACGAGAACAACCGGGGGCCTCTGCTTAGGTAGGGTGCCCCCGTTTTTTTTGATTCAAACAATTTCAAATTGGTATAGTTCGCGGATATTTCCGCGTCACAGAAGGAGAGTGAAAGAATGTTAGTTCGCAGCTTAGAGGATATTCTGGGTACCGAGCGCGATGTCGAAGGGGGCAACTGGAATAGTCGCCGCCTTCTTCTAGCTGGCGACAAGATGGGGTTTTCGCTGCACGACACGATCCTACGAGCCGGCACGACCACACCGATTCATTACCAGAACCACCTAGAAGCGGTCTACTGCATCGAAGGGCACGCTACGGTTGAACTCGTTCCAAGTGGCGAGAAATTTGAGATTAAGCCAGGCACCGTGTATGCACTCGATTTGAATGACAAGCATCTGCTGACCGCCCACGTTGATACCCGCATGGTCTGTGTTTTCAACCCAGCGGTCGTTGGAAACGAAGTCCACGACGAGAATGGCGTTTACCCAGCTGCCAAGTAAATAGCTCGACGCATCATGCCACGCTCTGCGACGGCCCCATCGTCGCAGAGCATGCGTCGTGAATCGTGACGGTCCCTCACAGGATCGCGACCTCCCAAACCGAATGAAACCGGACAGGGACCGTCGTCCCCACGAATCACGAACCCAACATCCCCGATGAAGGATCATGCCAGCAGACAATGCGCTTTTAGCCGACCCCTATAGCTCTCGTATTGGTACCCAGTGGGAAATCGCCCCTCGCCGAGACCCCGTGCTCTGGGATCCGGAAGCTCAAGGCCCACTCAATCCGAATCAACTCGAAACGTTTGAATCGTGGGGATACTTTCCATTCCCAAAACTAATCAGCTCGGATCGCGCCAAATCACTCCTCGCGGAAGCAACCCATCTGCAAGAATCGCTCCCGCCTGATCTTGATCATGTCATCTCGGAACCGAGCAGCCGAGAAATTCGCTCGATTTTTCGCGTTCATCAAGACAATGAGGCATTCGCGGACGTCTGCCGCGACGACAGCATCGTCAGTATCGCGCGTCAAATTCTCGGTAGCGAGGTCTATCTTCATCAGTCGCGAATCAACTTCAAGCCAGGCTTCCAAGGCAAAGAGTTTTTCTGGCACTCCGACTTCGAGACTTGGCATGTCGAGGACGGCATGCCGCGGATGCGTGCGGTAAGTATTTCGATCAGCCTCACAGCTAACACCGCCTACAACGGTCCTTTGATGCTGGTGCGGGGTTCGCATCAATCGTACGTTCGCTGTGTCGGAGAAACGCCCGACGAGCACTTCCGTAGTTCACTGAAGAAGCAAGAATTCGGTGTCCCTAATCGTGAAGCACTCAGCCTATTAGCTGAACAAGGAGAGATCGTCGCTCCGACAGGCGCACCTGGGTCGGCCGTGATGTTCGACTGCAACACCATGCACGCGTCGGCCAGCAACCTCAGCCCTTACCCACGTACCAATTTGTTTCTGGTATTCAACAGCGTAGAGAACGAACTTCGAACGCCATTTGGCGGAACACCTCCACGCCCAAGGTTCTTAAGTTATCGACCGTGATTAAGAGAGCTTGCGATCTTCGCGGGACTCGAATTCCGCGGAGATCACCGGCTCGGCGTCCAGGTCGGCGGCCTCCATCAATTCGACGACCTGCTCTAGAGAGGCCAAAAGATTCCACTGCTCCTCTTGAGCGAGCGAAGTCACTCGATCGACGAATTGCTCTTGAAGGGGAGTGGGAATCCCATCTAATCGCTGCTTGCCGGTTTCCGTTAAATGAATGAGCACGCGGCGACGATCTGGGCTATTACGGATACGTTCAATTAATTGAGCACGCTCCATGCGTTCGAGAATGCGGGACACGGTCGGCGCGGCTAAGCCAACTCGACTCGAAACCTGCGCGGCGGTGACTTCATCCTTCTCTTGCGAAAGATCACGAATTGCCCGCAAACAAAGAAGCTGCGGTAACGTGAGCCCAGAATGGCGTGAGAGAGACCGCGAATAGTGCGACGTTTTCAAAATGATGCGGCGAATCGCCCGCAACATTCGCTCGACAAGGTCCTGCTTTTCCATCGAGTTAAGGGGGCAACTTCCGGGGACACACTCATTAAAAACGTCAATCTCCAATCTAGCCCTGTTTGGTAAAAGTGTCGATACCGCAAGCGGGTGCCAGTAGCGGCCTTCCGCGCTTCGTTCGCATCTGGCGGGAGTTTCTCCCTGATTCTTCCGCGTTGGAGAACCGGAGACCGGCTTGATCACGCCGGCTACACGAAATTAAGCCTTGACCCCACTAGACGACTGGTCTAATATTGCCATCCACACTCATTTAGTTAGGCAGCAAACTCTCACGTGACCCACGAAACGAAAAGCCAGATCATCGAGGCGGGCCGAAAGGCCATGATCGCCAAGAGCTATAACGGAGTCGGCCTGAACGAGATCCTGAACGATGCGGGGGTGCCGAAAGGCTCCTTCTACCACTTCTTCAAATCGAAAGAAGAACTGGGAGTCGCGGTGATCGAGAATTCTTTTGTGGAAAATACCCAAAAACTTCGAGAGGCCTTACAGAGCTCCGAAAAGAGTCCGCTGACACGCCTGGAAGATTACTTCGTGCGGGCACGCGACGAAATCAATTCACGCGAACTACGGCAAGAATGCCTTATTTGTAAGCTAGCTTTGGAGCTATCTTCCCTCAGTGAGCCTCTCAGACGGGCCGTTCACGAAGGTTGGCAAGTATGGCGATCAATCATTGCAGATTGCCTACGAGACGCCCAGAACGAGGGGGAAATCGACCCTGGGCACGACGCCGAAAGTTTGGCATCTTTTATCATATACTCCTTTGAGGGGGCGATGATTAGGGTGCAAGTGAATAATAATATTCTACCAGTGAACCATTTCCTGCATTATGTCTTCCATGTATTACTGAAGGCAAAAGCATGAATCCCGTAGACACGTCCTGGCATCCCAGGCAGAGACGACCGGTCTACTACACGACGAGAAGGGGAACATTCGTATGAAAAAGATGTCGCGAATAATGATGTTGGCCTTGGCCGCAATAGCCTTGATGTCCTCTTCCGCAATCGCCCAGATGCCACCGACAGCCGTACGTGCCGTTGCAGTTAAACAGCAAGAGGTCGAGCCACATCATCGTTTCACGGGCAGCTTGAAAGCGGTCGCACGCGGTAGCGTTGCTGCCCTGGAAGATGGTCGCGTGCTTGAAGTGACCGTCCGTGAAGGGGCCACGGTCAAAGAAGGGGACGTGATTGCTCGAATCGATTCCCGGCGACTGGCCGCCCAGAAAGGCGAGTTGGAAGCCGCGTACGGTACGGCGGAAGCTCTGATCGCCCAGCGGGAGGCCGAACTACGCCAAGCCAATCTTGATATGGAACGATCAACATCGTTGATTCGTAACAATGCGATCTCTCAGCAGCAATTCGAGCGTGCTGAAACCGAACTCACGATCGCCAAGGCTAAATTGGAAACGGATCGCCGTCGCTTGGACGAGATTCGCCGTCAGCTAGAGTTAATCAACGTGCGACTGGACGATACCGAAGTTCACGCACCGTATGATGGCCAAGTGATCTCGCGTCATACCGAACCGGGCGAATGGATCCGAGCGGGCGAACCGTTTGTCACCTTGGTATCGACCGGTAAGATCGAAGCCTGGCTCGAGATTCCCGAGCGGTATGCTGGTACGGTCAGCCAGTATGCCCAAAGCGTTCCCGTCAACATTATCGGAACCGATCGTAAGTTCGTCTCAACTTCAGCCAAGCGTATTCATGACGTCCATGCACGGACACGTACCTTTCAATACGTACTTACGCTGAATGCCGAAGACGCGGTGCTAACACCTGGGATGTCGGTCGTTGCCTGGCTTCCAACCGGTCCATCGGAGAAGAGCCTGACGGTTCCGAAAGACGCTGTCATCCGTTCTGCGGGGATCTCCTACGTCTACAAAGCCGTCGCCGGGGAAGAAGGCACGAAGACGGCAGTTCGTACTCCCGTAAAGGTTAAGTTCGAAACCAGCGACTTGGTAGTGATCGATTCGCCCCAGTTGGCTGACGGCGATTTGGTCGTGGTTGAAGGCAACGAACGCTTGATGCCCGGCATGGCGATCGCGGTCACGGTCGAGCCAGACCAAACCTCTCAAACCGCAGCCAACATGGCAGCCAAGACTCGTTAGTGACGTTCCCTGATTAAGAACGGAAACGAACGAAACTTTGCGATCAAAAACTTCCTATAGGACTTCTTCATGAACTTCATCCAACTTGCCGTTCGCCAACCGATTACGGTCGCGGTTGGAGTGATCCTGAGCATCATGGCCGGCGTGCTGGCCTTTACCAAGATGCCAATCCGTATGACACCTGAAGTTCAGTCGGTCGTCATCTCGGTGATGACTTACTGGGAGAATGCTTCGGCCCAGGAAATTGAATCGGACGTGATCGAGGAACAAGAGCAGCGGCTCGGCGATCTATCGGGGCTGGTCTCGATGACCAGTATCTCGCAAGCCGGTTCTGGTCAGATTCGTCTGGAATTCATGACCGGCACGAATATCGACGATGCGATGGCTGAGGTCGATCAGAAGCTGTCAGAAGTCTCGGGCTACCCAGCGGAAGTCGATCAGCCTCAAGTGGAAGACTTCGATCCCGAGTCGGTCGACTATATCTCGTGGATTGGTTTGGCATCTACCGATCCCGAGTTCGATGCCACCACGCTTTACGACTTCATGGAACGCCGACTTCGCCCACGCTTCGAGCGAATTCCAGGCGTTTCCCAAGTTGGGATTCGTGGTGCCCGTGAAAAGGAAGTGCAGATCCAGGTCGATCCGGTTGCCCTCTCGCAACGAGGGATTACCTACCAGGAATTGGTCAACGCACTGCAGTACAACAACGGTAACTTCTCTGGCGGTAAGTTGCCGGAAGGTAAAAGTGATATTCGCGTTCGCAGCGTGGGCCGTTTCCGTGATGCCCAATGGGTTGAGAGCCTGGTGATTCGTCGAGAAGCGACCGGGCCAATTTACTTACGTGACGTTGCCACGGTGGAAGAAGCCCACAAGGAAATGACCGAATGGGTGCGAGCCCGCGGCCAGACAATGCCGTTCTTTAGTTTCATGCTGGAAAGTGGCGGTAACCTGCTCGAGACCATGGACGGCATCAAAAAGGAACTGGCCGAACTGAACAAGCCCGGTGGTGTGCTCGAACAGGAAGCACGACGCTTAGGCATCAACGGGACCTTAGAGCTCGTTCAAACGTACGATGCCACGACCTATGTGGTCGACGCGATCGCCCTGGTCGAGAGCAATATCATCATGGGTGGTATTCTGGCCGTGTTGACGCTGCTATTGTTCTTGCGCTCGCTCCGTACGATTGGGATTATCGCGATTGCGATTCCCATTTCAACGGTCGTGGCCGTCGTGATCATGGTGGCGATGGGCCGCTCGATGAATATTATCTCACTAGCCGGCATGGCGTTCGCCGTCGGCATGGTGGTGGATAATGCGATCGTGGTGATCGAGAACATTTTCCGCCATATCGAAATGGGCAAGTCCGCGACTCGCGCAGCCGTGGAAGGGACTCAAGAAGTCTCTGGCGCGGTGCTCGCTTCGACGCTAACAACGCTGGTGGTGTTCTTTCCAATCCTGCTCATTGAAGAACAAGCTGGGCAACTCTTCCGTGACATTGCCTTAGCAATCATGGCAGCCGTTGGTGTGAGTTACGTCGTTTCGACCACAGTCATTCCCTCGGCGGCTGGTCAGTGGTTGAAAGCGAAAAACATCCAAGAGCATACCCACGAAGAGGAAGCGGCCCCGGAAACGACTAAGAAGAAAACGGTATTCAGCCGAATTTGGAGCTTCGTGGCCAGCCTGACCAATGTACCTGCCATGGTCGGCAACACGGTCTACGCATTGATTGGCAACTGGACTACCCGCTTAGCGGTAATCGGCGGGTTTGGCGTTGTCACCGTAGTAGGTATCTTACTCCTGGTTCCGCCGCTGGACTATTTGCCGCTCGGCAACCGGAATATCGTGATTGGCATTTTAATGCCTCCGCCCGGTTACAACGTCGAACAGCTTACCGAGATCGGCGAACGCATGGAGTCGAAGATCAAGCCAGCCTGGGAAGCGGCCGGCGACAAGTTCGGTGCCGAAGCGGTCGTGCGTGGCGAAGAATGGGACGGGGAAGACCATCGTGTTCCCGTTCCGGTTCTCGGTAGCGACCAAACCGTTCTCCCGCCGCCACTGGACCACTACTTCCTGGTTGCCTGGGATGGTCGCGTGCTTCAAGTCGGTATCTCGAAGGACAAGAAGCGAGTGGCCGATACGCCGTCGCTCTTCAGCCATGCCGCCGGAGGTGATCAAGCACCTGGCGTTATCAACTTTGCCTTCCAGATGCCTCTTTTCCGCACCGGTGGAACAACCGGATCCGCGATTAAGATCGATCTTGTAGGTGACGACCTTGATCGCGTGAGTGGTGCTGCTGGGGCCTTGTTCGGAACGCTGATGGAAAAGTACGGCCCGATGGCAGTTACGCCTGAGCCAGTGAACTTCGCTCTGCCGACTCGTGAAATCCGAATCACTCCAAATGACGAACGTTTGCAAGACGTCAACATGACCAGGCGGGACATCGGTCTGGCCGTGGCAGCAAATGGGGATGGTATTTTGCTGCCACGTGCCTTCGATGTCGGTGGTGAGCTGAAAGACTTGAAGATCGTCAATGTCGAAGCGTTGCAGTCCGATCCGACGTACGCAATGCTCAACTCGCCGATCGCAACACCAGGTGGCTCGGTGGTCGACTTAGAGCATTTGTCGCACATTGAAAACGTCGAAGCGGCCGACCAGATCAAACACGTCGACCGACAGCGGGCCGTGACCCTTCAGTTCACGCCACCACCAGGATTGCCACTGCAACAAGCAATTGACGACGTTAACGCAATCGTGGCTGGCCTCCGTGAAGGAGGGGCGATTACACCCGATGTTGAAATGCGTTTGGCAGGTTCAGCGGGGCAATTGTCGCAGATTCGCGAAGCTCTGATGGGCGACGGTTCGTTTGTCGGCACGCTGGGAAGCTCGCTTTTTCTAGCTCTGGCCATTGTGTACTTGTTGATGGTGGTATTGTTCCAAAGCTGGACCTATCCGCTGGTGATCATGGTGAGCGTGCCGTTGGCCTTGCTTGGCGGATTCGCGGGACTCGCTTTAGTGCATCAATGGAGCGTCGTCGACCGGTATATGCCCGTTCAAAACATGGACGTGCTTACGATCCTTGGTTTCGTAATCCTGGCCGGGGTGGTGGTGAATAACGCAATTCTCATCGTCTACCAAACGATCAACTTCCTCCAAGGCCGGAGCGAAGAAGGGGAGGATGTGAGCGACCTGACGCCGCGCGAAGCAATCGCCAAAAGTGTCGAAAGCCGCGTTCGCCCGATTTTAATGAGCACGCTTACTTCGGTTGGTGGTATGCTGCCGCTGGTTTTGATGCCAGGCTCCGGCAGTGAACTTTACCGGGGCCTGGGGGCCGTGGTGGTGGGCGGTCTGATCGTTTCGACCGTCTTCACAATGTTCCTAGTGCCGGTGCTACTGAGCGTGCTGTTCGATATCTGGAAGCCAACTCAGGTCGAAATGGACGTGTAGCTTCTCGCCAAACTTGCCGAATACCTCCAAGCCAAGGCTACCCGCGAACTAAGTGGGTAGCCTTTTTTATTCGCCGACTAGGCTGTCGCCTTCTTCGTGTACTCTTCCAATAACTTGATCCACGGGCCGACGAAATGGCCGTTATCATGGAAGGTCCTGCCACTGATGAGGTTGTCGTCGATGACACAGGGCTCGTTGACAAACGTTCCACCGCAAACTTCGAGATCGAACTTGCACTTCGGCACGGTTGCCATCCGACGGCCCTTCACGCAATCGGCGTAGGCAGGGATTTCTACACCGTGACAAACACTGGCGATTGGCTTATTCGCCGCAAAGAACGCTTTGGTAGCGGCAACCAGATCTTTGTCGTAACGGATATATTCGGGGGCGCGACCACCACTAAAAAAGATCCCGATGTAGTCGTCAGGATTGATCTCGCTGAAAGCGATGTCCGCTTGAATGGTGTAACCTTCCCATTCCTTGGTGATCGTCCAGCCCGGCTTCACCTCGTGCAGCACCATTTGGTAAAGCCGCTTTTCTGGGGCGGCAACAACCGGAGTAAAGCCAGCTTCGACAAGACGGTAATAAGGATACATCGTATCGAGGGTTTCGGCAGCATCCCCGACGATAATCAAGACTTTTCCCTCAGGCATCTGAGTCCTTTCCAAGGCAGGATGGGGGTGGCAGGCGAGATCTATCTTAGTCGTAGTCTTGCTCCGGCTCGGCCCATGCTCGGGCCTGACCATCGTCGTCGATCTCGACATGAATCACATGAGGCCGGCAACAAACCGGGCAGTCTTCAACAAACTCCTGCACGCTTCCTTGAGAAGGATCGAGCGGGATGACAATGTCTTCCCCGCATGCATTGCAGATGTAAGTTATCTCTGTTTCCATCATAGCGAACTCCTTTTTAACAGCGTCCGTTAGTCTCCGCCACATCCTCCACAACCTGACCCGCACCCACTGCCGCAGCTGCTCCCACATCCAGAACCACAGCTACTGCTGCAGCCTGCTCCACCACAGCCAGCGTACCCACTGTTGTTTAAGTAAGTGGACCGCCGCACTTCCTGGTCGAGATATCCCAATTGTCCCATTGCGATGGCTGATAGGCCAAAGATTCCTGCTGCCAAAAAGATATCTTCGCCTGAAAACCCGTCGCTCCCGCGTACCGCGGAACCGAGATGGGAGTGCTCGGATCGTAGATTCCTGAGAACGCTTTCACCCGCCGAGGTACGGAAGCCACGTCGGAACAGCCAGATGGCGGCAACCACCGCCACGGCAACCATCAGGATCAACAGAAACACAGGTTTGTTTCGTGATAACCCGACGAATATCTTGACGGTACCGAGTGCCGCAACGCCTGCCATCATCAGCGATGGTACCCACCGCCGGATGAAAGATTCGCATGGGTTGGATTCGATCAATCCCATTTCCTGCAGGATGGCCCCTTCTTCGATCGCCAACGGAATAACCTTCGCGACGAGCTTACCAAGTTCTCCTGGCTTGGAATCAGGGACGGAACGATAAATCTGCTTCTCGACCTCGCTGGCATCGACCGGTAACGGATTGGCTGTTTCCAATTGATATTTCTTCCCACTTATCCAGCCACCCTCGATCTCCTTCAACTGCAGTGTTTTCTCCTCGATCATCTTCGCAATCGCAGCTAAAACAAGACCCTTTGGCCCCTGGGCAAGGTAGACCTTCTGCGCTGGCGTTTTTACTTCTACGGGAAGGGGAGGATCCTGACACGGGTACAAGAAGCGAATCGAGACGGCCATGACAAGCGACAAGCCACCGATCAACGCAAAGAATTTCAGGAACGTGGGCCCATCAAAATCAAAAGGCTGGAACGGCATTGGGGCATCCGCAGCGCAGCCCCCAAACATCGCCACCGGGATAATCAAGAGCAACGCGAAGGTGAGCCACTTCAGCGGATTGCGAGGAATCAGGAAGTAGGTATTTGTATCGACCCAGCGGCTATCAGCGGCGGATTCCATTTGTTCGCCCACCGGCGGCCAAATGTCCGCTGGGGGTGCCTGCTGGAAAAAATGCTCGTAGCTTTCCAACGTTCGACCGTACCACGAGTCGAACTTTTCCGTCTCCTCGTTACCACCCTTCGTCGGGCAGTGATGTAATGGACGCGGCAAGACTTCCCCACATAGCTGAGTCCAATACGACTTGGTGTAAGTGAGATGTAGGTGCCATGCCTGATCGATGGCTTCCGAGGGAGAGACCGCGTGTCCCGAAACCATCGACAGAAATAGAAAGCGACGATACTCCTCGATGACGCGCTTGGCATATCCAAGACGCCAACCATTTTCACGAGCGAGACGGGCCGCGAACGTTAAGGTTGCCCCTGGTTCATCAAACTTAAAATCGACGAGCTTTTTCCACAACACTTGAGCTTCAGCGTCCATGTGAAACGGTTCTCCGTCGAGTCAGGTTATTTCTACTGTTTTGTCGGATCAGCCATCGAGATGTTGTTCGTCCAAGTCACTCCCTTTATTCTAAAGAAAAGCTTACCTTCCACGCGACTGGGAACACACCACCCAACCTAATGCTCCGATTGGCGGGAATATTCACCCTAATTCCCCACATCTGGACTCTTCTTCGGGAATCGAAATCGATGAAAACTTCGCGCCGTTACTTTCTCAAGGGAACCGTCGCTACGGCTGCCATCGCCAGTACGGTCCCATGTGTTTCCGCCCAGCCGAACAGTGCCCCGATCTACCAAGCGACGGGTCTTCGAATTGGTGAAGTCACTCCAACGACGGCAATTGTCTGGACACGGCTAACAAAGAACACCGCCCGTAATAATGACGGGGTTGTTTTCAAGAAGCGAGGCAAGTCGGAAGAAGCACTAAACACACCGGTCGAATCGATCGAAGGCGCCTGCCCGGGACAGCCCGGTAAAGTGCGGCTGGTCTATTGGCCAGCGGAAGAAAAGCAGAACGCGATTACCACATCTTGGATGAACGTTAATGAAGAGGGCGATTACATCCATCAATTCCCATTGGAGGGATTGAATCCACAAACTACCTATCACCTCCGCAGTGAAACTTTGATCGAGGGGCAACCGCCTCATGGGGCACTAATAGGCAAGTTTCGAACCGCGCCCGAAGCAGATGTGGTCGCCCCGGTTAAGTTCTGCGTGATGACCTGCCAGGGATATCCCGATCGTGACCATCCCGATGGCCATCCGATTTATCCTTCGATGCAGGACAAAGATCCCGATTTTATCTCGTTGACAGGGGACTTGATCTACTACGACAACGACGCCCCCAGCGCGATGACTTCTGATTTGGCTCGTTTGCACTGGCAGCGCATGTTTAGTCTGCCACGGCTCGTGGAAGCACTGCGAAACACATCTACCTATTGGCTCAAGGACGACCACGACACGCTTGATGATGACTCGTGGCCTGGACAAACGTACGGAGAATTTACCTTCGAAGAGGGGCAGAAAATCTATCGCCAGCAAGCTCCACTGGGTAGCCAATCGTACCGGACTTTTCGCTGGGGTAAGGATCTCCAGATTTGGTTAACGGATGGACGCGATTTCCGCACACCCAACAAAATGAAAGATGGACCAGAAAAAACAATCTGGGGTGCCGAACAAAAGGCTTGGTTCAAACGTACCGTTGCCGCCAGCGATGCTTCGTGGAAAGTCTTAATTAGTCCCACTCCGATCGTCGGTCCAGATCGTAAAAACAAAAACGACAATCATTCCAACGCGACCTACAGCCACGAAGGGAATGAGATTCGACAATGGCTACAAGCGAACGTGCCAGACAACTTCTTTGTGGTCTGCGGTGATCGACATTGGCAATATTATTCGATCCACCCTGAAACAGGTGTCAAAGAATTTAGTGTCGGAGCTGCCAGCAACTCGCATGCAGGCGGTACACCAGGACGTGATCCGAAGTATCATCGGTTCCACAAGGTACAAGGTGGTTTCCTGAACGTACGGGTCGACGGAAACAAGGATCGTTCGTGGATCGTGTTTCAACTGTGCGATGTCGACGGTGAGGTGGCATTCGAGCAGACTTTCGAGGCCGATCGCTAATTAATTGCCAATCATTTGATTCGACTGCTTGAATAGAACGTTGACGCATGGAACTCTTCGCCGTTGAAATTAGAACCGCCCAGTGGGAGACCATGCTGCGATGGTATACGTCGGCTTTACGAATGGATTCTCGACTACGCAGTGAAGAAGATGGCTACGCCCTGCTTACGGGCGAAGGATGGCGATTGTCGTTGCTGCAGTTGCAGGATGACCAGCCTCGAGATCGATCGGCCATTAGCCTGGCAATAGAAGTGGAAGACTTGGAGATGGTTCGTCGGCATGTTGCAGCCTACCTAACCGAGCCGGAAGCCCCGATTCAAAAGAGTGACGAGGGCTTCATTCAGTGGACTATTGCTGATCCGGACGGAAATCGGATCAAGCTTTTCCAATTCGAACGTTAGAGCGGTGCTTAACGTCGGCGACTTCGCTTGTATCGAATATTGCAACCGATCGCGACGGTTTCCTGAACTTCGGGCTGCTTTCCAGCGAGCACGGCTTCAACCGCTTTGTTCACATAGTTGATCGTTGCCTTCTCGGCGTCGGTATCGTCATCAAGTGCTCCCATGTAAACGACGTGTCGCTCTTGGTCCAAAACGAAGAACTCAGGCGTCCGGGTGGCGCCCCACGCTTTGCCAAGTTCCTGCTTTTCGTCTTTTAGATAGGGGAACGTAAACTTCGCGGCTTTTGCTTTCTCTGCCATAGCCTCCAGCGAATCTTCGTCGATCAAATTGGAGTTCACCGCGACCAGGCCAACGCGATCGTCGTCGTGCCACTTCTTAGCGAGGTCTTTCAGTCGAACCTCGTAATCAATCGCATAGGGACAAGTGTTGCAGGTGAACGCGACGATCACCACCTTCTTCCCTTCAAGCTGTTTCCAACTATGTGATTCTCCGTCAACTCCGGGCAAGTCATTCCATGGTATGAGAACTTCCCCCACATTAACGACAGGATTGTACTCGCCCGCTGCAAGTGGGGTAATCAGAGCAAGCAGAACCCAAATAATCGGGACGATGAACTTCATATTTTTTCGTCCTTCGCGTGAAGACTACGGTTTTGGGAAAAATCTGTCGATTTACCAAAGTAGGTAACAAATAGTGCTTGTGGAGTTGTTTTTGAAAATCAAATCAGCCACCATAACACTGCAACTTAGTTGAATAAGCGACAAAACCCGGGGCAGGTAGCGTCTATTCTAGTTCAACGCTTCGTCGAACATTCGTGCGCGCTGTCCCTTAATAGTATGACTTTCGCCAGTCATAGGGAGGGCGAAACGCTTGATTCTGATGCTAACAGGTTTTCTGAGTCGGGTTTGGCTTTTCTTTGCCAACCTCTTCGCTACCGATGGGTTTCCAGCACGTTGGTATTGCGGTTCGGTATGGACTGAGGAGCCAGAAGTTGGCTGGCTGCATATCATTTCCGATCTCGCGATCTTTGGGGCCTATCTAGCGATTCCGATTACGCTCGTTTTCTTTTTAATGCGACGTCGCGATTTCCCCTTCCCGAAGTTGGTCGTCCTGTTTGCCCTGTTTATCGTTTCATGCGGGTTTGTTCATCTGACCGAAGCGATCATTTTCTGGGAGCCGGTCTACCGTTTCTCCGGCTTCATGAAATTAATCACCGCGATTGTCTCTCTCGGAACCGTGTTCGCGATGATCCCCGTGATTCCACGCGTGCTGAACCTACCTGACCTGGAGAAGTTGAACGCCCAGATGGAGGTTGAAATCGCGGAACGCAAAAAGGCCGAGCGTGAACTTCTCCGACACATGAAACAGCTGGAAAAGTCGAATCAAGAACTCGACGAATTCGCCTACATCGCCTCGCACGACCTACGCTCGCCGCTACAAGCCGTGAAGAACCTCGCCAGTTGGATCCGCGATGACAACGAAGGACAACTAAATGAAGAATCGGTTCGCTATATTGAATTGATGCAACAGCGCATCAAACGGATGGAGACTCTGCTGGACGACCTTCTACAATACTCGCGAGTGGGACGAAAGAACCAAGAGCCTGAAGAAGTCGACACCAATCATCTGCTGAAATCGATCACCGACAGCCTGCAACGGCCCGCTTCCATGAAGATTGAAATTGGTCCAGGGATGCCGGTCTTTCATACAATTAAGGTGCCGCTTGATCTCACACTGCGGAACCTGATTCAAAATGCGATCAAACACCATGATCGAGAGGATGGTTACATCCGCGTTACCTGCCAAAACGTGGGAACGTACTATGAGTTTGCCGTACAGGACGACGGCCCCGGAATATCGCCCGAATTTCACGAGCGGATTTTCAAGATGTTCGAGACACTTCGTCCTCGCGACGATGTCGAAGGCAGCGGGATGGGCCTGTCGATCGTGAAGAAGACAGTCGAAGCAATCGACGGAAAGGTAAGCCTCGAATCGGAAATAGGCCAGGGAACAACGTTTCGGATTCTATGGCCGAAGATTTTGGCGAAGGAAGGACAGGAATGATTCTCCAAACAATTAAAATCTTGCTCGTTGAGGACGATGACATCGACGCTGAAGCTGTCCGACGCGGATTTGCCAAAGCTCATCTCGATTGCACAATTCATCGGGCGCGCAATGGTATTCAAGCTTTGGAACTTTTGGAGCGTTCCGATAGTCCGTTTCGACGCGGTGAGTTCATCATTCTGCTGGACTTAAAAATGCCAGGCATGAATGGCCTCGAGTTTTTGCGAAACCTCCGTCGGCATGATGAACTGAAGCAAAGTATCGTTTTCGTTCTAACGACATCGAATGACGATCAAGATCGCGGCGAAGCGTATGCCGAAGGAATTTCTGGCTACGTTACTAAATCGCATGCCGGTGTTGAATTCCGTGACTTGATTGGAATGCTGGATCACTACGCCCAGATTGTCGAATTCCCGAAGTGTGGTTGAGAAAGTCCTCTTAAATGAGCGAAGTATCCGCATCTCCGAAGATTCTGTTGGTGGAAGACGATTCCGTATTTCGTTTGCTCGTCAAGCGATTGCTGGGGCGTGATTTTGCTATCTCGGAAGCCGATTGCCTGCAAGCGGCACGTGGCCAACTGGCATCTCAGTCGTATTCCTGCGCGTTGCTCGACTATCGCCTGCCCGACGGAAACGGACTACAGATTCTGCCGGAATTGGTTCTCTTGGATCTGCCTGTGGTGATGATGACTGCGATGGGGCACGAGAGCTTAGCCGTCGAGGCAATAAAGCTAGGTTGCCAAGATTACCTAGTAAAGGACGACCTGAACCGAGATACCCTCGTCCATAGCCTTTCCAGTGCGATGCAAGATGCACCATCGCAGCGACAGGCGATTCGCCAGCGCATTGTCTTTCCGCAAATTGTTCAGGCCGCAACCACTCAGTGTCGTGAAACAACCGCCGCCCTGCGGGAACTCATCGAAAAAGCCAAAGTGCTACCCAGCCATGATCTGCCGCACCTCGATCGGTTGGGAAATCTGATGGATGGAGTGCTCGCGTACACGAAGATTACGTCCGTCGACTGGTCGCCAGAGCCGGTCTCGGTAACAAGCGCCGTTGAACCGGCCGTCCAAGAGTTGATCGCAGCTGGCCTCGCCATCCAGACGAATCTCACCTCGAAGCCTCTACCACCCGTTCAATCTGATCCAGAAGCAGTGCGAACCATCGTTCGCAACTTACTCGATTTCGCTGTGCAGTATGTTCGGCCAGAGCAGAATCCATCGATCACCCTGCAAACGATGGCCGTCAATCTGGAAGCCTGTGTACAAATTGAGTTGCTCAATCCGATGGAAAGCAACCTCGTACAAACGCTTCACTGTCTGCCAGAGCAGATCGATCCAGAGCTGGAAGTCAGCCGACTCTTGATTGAAAAACTGCGGGGTCGGCTATGGATTGAAGATGCAAAAGATCGTTGCCGAATTGGGTTCGCACTGCCTTACCAGAGTGGATTTGATTCTACGTCAACGCAAGATCGTCTCTAGACGGAGTTTGCCGTAGTGCCGGCTTACTCCTCGTCCTTGGTTTTCTCAAAGAACATCATGTGCTGCCAAGGTAATCCGTCAAACTCTTTGGCAAGCTGAAAACCATTCAGCTTGTACTCGCGTAGAATCTGTTTCTTACTCATCTTATGCAGCGTCTTGATCGGGACCTTGGGATCTTCCATACGGAACTCCAGCATCACGATCATTCCATCTGGCTTGAGCGACTTCCGCATGCCAGCCAACATCTCCTCAGGATGGGAGAACTCGTGGTAGACGTCGACACACATGATAAGGTCGACTTTGCCTTCCGGCAGTTTGGGGTCGTCGATATCGCCGAGAACCAACTCGATGTTCTCAATCCCCTGCTCTTCCGCTCGCGCCTTGAGCAGTCGCAGCATCTCCGATTGAATGTCGACCGCTAAGATCTTGCCCTCATTACCGACCATTTTCGCCAATTGCAGGCTATAGAATCCGTTTCCGCAGCCCATATCGCAAATGGTCATCCCTGGCTTCACGCCTAGGTTCTCGAGCATCTTCTGGCAATCTTCTTCCCGTTGGCGACTTTCGCGGATCAGCCAAGGAGCACCGCGGTAATGCATCGTCTGGGCAATCTCGCGTCCCTTGTAGAAAGGAAGACCATTGCGAACGACCACCCCTTCCTGCGCCATCGAAACGATTGGCAGAAGGTTAACCAGTAATAAAGCGAGAATCGAAGTGCGGAGCATGAGAACCTGGCAGGGCGGCCAGGAGGATGATTTCCTAGGCCGCTTCCGAAGAAGGAGCGAATTCGGCGAGACGTTCCTCGTTAATCGCGAGGATCGTCAATCGATGTGTCTTAGCAAATTCTAACACGGCGGGCTCGTCCAGGAGAATTGTTTTTTCCGCTTCTAAAACCAGCGTGCTTGCCCCTGCTTCGACCATGGTCTCTAACGTTCCCACGCCAATGGTGGGCACGTCGAACCGCATGTCCTGCTGTGGCTTGGCAACTTTTACCACGGTAAAATCGCCCGCCTTACACAGCTGGCCCGCACGACGAATACAAGCGTCGGTCCCTTCAATGGCTTCCAAGGCTAGGACAGCTTGGTTCTTTACAGCTACGCTCTGCCCAATATCAAGCCGCCCGAGTTCTTTGGCCATTTCCCAACCGAACTCGATATCACGCAACTGTTTTCCACGTGGCTCGGAGCCAGCGATCATGCCAAATTTCACAAGCAACTCCGGCGCAAAATCGGTTGCAGGTAAGAAGGTAATTCCTTGGTTGGCGAATCCGTTGACGATCGCCATCAACAACGTGTCATCTTTTCGATCACCACTTCCCCAAATCATTTGCGGGGCGAACGTGCGTAGACAGAACCAATCGGGGCAATGCTTCCACATCGCACCACGATCAAAGAGTCGAACCTTGTGAATCTTGCCCGCCATAGTCGCTTGCGTGGCACCGTGCCGTTGGAAGTGACGTTTCACTTTGCCAAGCTGCCCAAGTCCAACCCAAGTTGTACTATCGCAAATCTTTTCCAGTATTGGGTCGGCATGATCCTTCACGGCCGCGCAGACCACTCGCCGACCGGTACTTTTGATTGCTTCGGCGACAATGATTGGAAGATTTCCCCAGCCAGCTAACAGGGCGACCGGGCTTGCATCAGAATGATCCATCGCTGCGAAACTCTAGGAGGCTTTGCGAATCACGGGTGTGCTGGCCGCTTCGGCTTCCTTTTCCAATTGCTCGATACGCTTGGCTAACGACTTGATCGTCTTCCGCATGTCGGGCAGCCGTTTGATCGCCATGTGTTCGGCCATGATCTCTTTGATCGGTCCGGCCGGAATACCCAGCGATTGCTGACCTTCGGGGATGTCGGTACCCACCCCAGCTTTGGCACCAAGCGCCGCCCCGGTACCGATATGCACATGATCACGAACTCCGACCTGCCCTGCCATTACAACGTAGTCACCAGTCGAAACACTACCGGCGATGCCGACTTGCGAGCAGATGAGGTTGTGCTTGCCGAGCCGACAGTTGTGGCCGATCATGACCATATTGTCGATCTTCGTGCCTTCGCCGATTAGTGTCGTCCCGTACGTACCACGATCGATCGTGGTGCCTGCTCCGACTTCGACATCGGCTTCGAGCACGACATTACCCAATTGAGCCGAGAGAATATGTTTTCCGGTCGACGAATCGTAACCAAAGCCGTAGGCCCCCAGTACGGCCGAGGCGTGGATGATACAGCGATCCCCCACTTCGGTGCGGTCGTACAGGACCACACCTGGGAAGATGGTGACGTTTTCGCCAATTTGGCAGCCTGCTTGAATATGGACGCCACTATGGACAACGGTATTTTTTCCGATGACAACACCATCGCTGATCACCGTCCCAGCTCCGATCGTCGCGGTAGGATCGACAACGGCGGCCAGGGAAACAATCGCCGACCGATGAATTCCAGTATTTTGCTTCTGTTCCCAAGGCTGAAAGAAGCGGACGACCTTGCCAAACGCTTCATGCACGTTAGCGACGATAATTCCATCGATCGTCAATTTGTCCGAAGCCTGAGAAACTAAGACCGCCGAAGCGGTACAGTTCTCCATGAGAAGCTGGACTTGATCCGGCTTATCCATCAGCGTGATTTCGCCGGCCACCGCGTCGCGGATGATATTCGCCCCGGTGATGACCTGATCGGGGTCGCCGAAAACCGTTCCATCGACGAGTTCGGCGAGTTGTGCCAGCGTGGTTCCCATGGAGGAATCCTTTCCAAAGTGGGATGTTTCGATACGGATCGCCCTAATGTAACCGGCACCCCCTTGGGCGACCAACATCAATTAGTGGGCAATTTAGTTGGGAAACAGCCGATCCACGGCATCTTCTAATGTGTTGTGTCCATTAGACTTACCCACACCATCGGGCCCGCCGTCGCGATCAAGATAGACGGTCTGCCAGCCAAACTTTTGCGGAGCTTTGACGTCATTTTCCCAGTCATCACCGATCAGCAGAATTTGATTCGGCGAGAGCCCAAGACGTCGCGTCACCTCTGCATAGAACTGCTTGGCCGGCTTTACCCACCCCACTTCGGACGAGACGAAAAGCTCGAGCGGGTAATCGCTGAAATAGAACTCGGCAATGCGACGGAGTCGCTGATCGAAATTGGAAGCCAGCCCTAACCGAAATCCACGTTCAACGAGAAAGTCGAGTGTTGGAAGCACGTCATCAAATAGTCGCCAGTTTTCAGGGTGGGCAAAGTGATCCCATAGCGACTCAAAAACCAAGCACTTCTGCTGAGGGGTTGGGGAGAGAACGTAATCGACAATTGCTTGCCAACGCAGACGTTCGCTGACCTCATCCGTTTTAAGGGGATCTGCTAGATTACGGCTCTGCTGAAACGCATGTACACTGAAGCGTTTGATGGCCGCGTGAAACCGAGACCGTATCGACGCTTGGTCGAGTTCAATCCCATGCAAGCGGCCAACCTCTTGATAGGTGGCCGCTACCGAAGGGAACGGCTGAATCACCGTTCCGACCGCATCCAGAAGCACCACCTTTGGATGCGACGTTTGTTGTCCATCTTCACTCAGAGGACTATCCCCAGGGGAAGAAGCGATGAATATCGAGCCCGATGACGGTCACCATCAGAGTCAGCACCATCGCCAGTCCGACATAGGTGAGTCGTAGCATCCACTTCTCATTGATCGGTTTGCCACGAATTCCTTCGTAGAGTAGGAACATCATGTGGCCACCATCGAGAACGGGGATCGGCAGGAAATTCACCACGGCCAGATTCGCACTGATCAACGTGAGGAAGGTCAGTAAACGAGCCAAGCCACGCGACGATTCCGCCGTTGCGACATACAAAATGGTCCCTGGACCACCCAATCCGCTGATCTGCATTTCGCCGGTGGCAATCTTTCGCAGCACCATGACGACTTGCGTCATACCCTCACCAACTTCCCGTAAGCCAAGGCCCAAGGAATCACCCAGGCTGTCGGCATATTGGATCTCCTGAAGCGGCTCGAATCGTAGGTAACGCGTTTGAAGCATTTCCGTTTCCGAAGGAGTTGCCGTCACAGCCAAGTTGACCGACTCGTCCGCATTCTTACCTTGCTTCTGCACAGTCAGAATCAACGAAGTATTTCTGTGGGCGATTTGCAGAGTCATCTGTACGGCCTGCCAAGCGATGCCGTCGGACTTGATCTTGAAGTCCTTCGCGCCGATCTTCATCGAGTCGTTGTACTCTTTGCTCGCTTCACTGTTGGCTTGAAAACCGACGACTAGGATCTCGTCGCCGGGTTTGATTCCTTCCTTATCAGCCGAACTGTCCGGGATGACTTCCGCCACCTTAGTTCCTAGGTTATAGGTTACCCCAAGCGTCTGAAGTCCCATTTGATACCCTGGCAGATAATCCGTAGCGAAACCTTCCGGTACGGCTGTCTCAACGGAGAAAGTCTTTTCTTCCTCGCCACGCATCACGACCACGTCGACCGTTTGGCCAGCCCATTTGGTCTCGCGACTTGGCAACGTGAATCCGTCACCGACGGGTTCGCCGTTAATCGAAAGCAACTTATCGCCCACTTCAATGCCTGCCTTGGCGGCTGGAGCATCTTTGCGGATGGCGATGATGGGCGACATCTCCATTACCAAGCCAGTCTGCCGATAAGGGATGGTCGGCAAATCGATCTCTACCGACTCTGTCTTTTCGCTATCTGCTTCTGATTCGACCTTACGATCGAATTTCATCTTTAGCGTTTCGTAAGGGTGATTCGCCAGATACTTCTCGTAATCGAGAAAGCTTTCGATCGGCGTGTCGTTGATTGCGGTCAGCCTGTCGCCGGCATGCATTTCGTCGGCAATCGTTTGCCCGTACAAATCCTTCATCAACTCAGGCGCGACCATCATTTTCAAGGTGTTCATTGCCGCCACGCCGATGGTGGGTGGGAATGAATCTTTGAAGGTTGAACGAGGCTGGATCATCACAACCTCTTGCGATCCATCGGGACGGCGAATCACGAATGGCATCGGTTTTTCCGTGCCGTTAAACGCGATCTGTAGCGTCATGTCTTTGCGGAATCGCAGATGCTTGCGATCTTTGCCCTCAGCATTCAAACCAACGATCTCGTCGCCGGGACGTAGGCCAGCTTCCCATGCGGGAGAACCGGGCTGCACCCAACTGATTTGGGCTGGGGTGTAAGAAACACCCAGGTTGTAGGCAATCGCAGCGAAGATCACCCCAAAGATCAGATTGAAGACTACGCCAGCGGAAATGATCGCCATCCGCTGCGGAACACTCTTCGCAGTGTAGCTGCGTGGATTCACTACGGATTGTTTGTTGCCATCGGCATCGACCGTTTCGATCATCGTGCTGGCCGACTCTTCCTCGGAGTTCCCCGGGTTGTCGTCTTGGCCGAGCATCTTCACGTATCCGCCCAAAGGGATCGTACCGATACCATATTCCGTTTCGCCCCACTGCTTTTTCCAGAGAGCTGAAATCGTCCACGGACCGATCGTGATCGGGACGTCGAAACCGACATAAAACTTATCACAACGCACGCCACAAGCTTTGGCCACCAAAAAGTGTCCCAGTTCGTGAACAAAGATCACGACGCCAAGTCCCATGACGCCGAGCAATATAGCCCAAGCGCTCCCTAGGTATTGGAGCACGCTTGATCCTTCGCTTGCCGCAAACAACAAGTGATCCACTTGTCTGACTCCTCTCGGGCCCAAGCATCAAGCTCGAGCAACCGGTTTAAATCGGGGGATAGTTCAAACGGGTGTTCGTCAAGAATCGCTCGACATACCCGGTAAATGTCAACGAATCGAATTTTACCTTCTAAAAACCGCTGCACGGCCACTTCGTTGGCGGCATTTAAAACGGCTCCGGTCGTCCCACCACGTTGCACCACCTCTTTACCCAGTTTAAGGGCGGGAAACCTTCCGTAATCTGGTGGCTCAAACTCCAGGGAAAAGGCCTTAGTCATGTCCAGGGCCTTTGCCGGACACTCAGTCCGCTGGGGGTAGGTCATCGCGAGCTGGATCGGCATTCGCATATCTGGCGGGCTCATTTGAGCCACCACCGACCCATCGGCGAATTCAACCAACGAATGGACGATCGATTGCGGATGGACGACTACCTCGATCTGCTCCGCGGAGAGATCAAAAAGCCACTTTGTCTCGATGATCTCGAGAGCTTTGTTCATCATCGTGGCGGAGTCGACAGTAATCTTCGGCCCCATCTTCCAGGTGGGATGATCAAGTGCCTGTTCCGCCGTAACTTTCAGAAGTTCTTCTTTCGACAGCTTGCGGAAGGGACCACCGGACGCTGTGAGGATTACACGCTTCACATCGACGGCCCTGCCAGCCTTCAGGGCCTGGAAGATCGCACTGTGCTCGCTATCGACCGGAAGAATCTCTGCCCCAGTCTCCGCGGCCAGCTTTGTGGCTAAATGCCCAGCGACAACTAGAGTTTCCTTGTTTGCCAAAGCAACACGTTTTCCGGCCTGAATCGCAGAAAACGTCCCTTCTAATCCGGCTCTCCCGACGATCGCTGAGACGACGATGTCGGCATCTGGATGAGAGGAAACCTCCTGAAGTCCTTTTGTTCCTTGGAGTAACGTCGTTTCCGCAGGAAGTTGCGACCAATCGAACTTGGCGGCAGCATCTTCGTCGCTGGCGACGACAAACCGAGGACGGTACTCAATCGCCGCTTTTAACAGTTCTTCCAACCGCCCGTGCGCAGATAACGCAAATGGAGCGAAAGCTCCACTACTTTCCCGGATCACATCGAGTGTGCTTCGTCCGATGCTGCCAGTGGCACCTAATACGACGACACGTTGGCTGGATGTTGAGGAGGACGCGCTTGGCATGGACCGGTTCTAAACGAGGATGGCGACTTAAGTACCGATTGTTCCAGAATTTGCCGTCTGGGGAAAGATTACTGTCCAAATGCGTTGAGCTAGGAACTTTAGGAAAGATACGCGCGAGTTTGGCGGCCCGTCGAAGCCGAGAACGCTTCTTGATATAACCGAACGTATGAAAACCGCTCATCACGTCGCATGGTGGATAACTCCTAGCAAGATAACGTTTGTTGCATGATTGTCACAATCGACGGTCCGGCTGGGGCCGGTAAGAGCAGTATCTCACGTCGCCTTGCAGACTCGCTCGGCTTTTCCTTCCTCGACACAGGGGCCATGTATCGCGTGATCGCTCTACAAGGCCTTCGCGCGAAAGTCGACTGGGCGGATGAGCAGCAACTGGTGAAATTGGCGCGTTCCGCTAAGATCCGTCTTGCCGACTCGATGGTCGAATTAGACGGAGAAGACGTTTCGCAGGAGATACGCACTCAGCGTGTCACCGAGGTCACTCGATATGCGGCGAACAACGTCGGGGTTCGCGAAGAGTTGGTACGTATGCAGCGAGAATTCGCTTCAGGCCAAGACATTGTCACCGAAGGTCGCGACCAAGGAACGCTTGTGTTCCCGAATGCCCAGTGCAAGATCTTTCTGACCGCATCCCCAGAAGAACGAGCTCGACGACGCGTCCATGACCTCGCGTCGCGTGGTGAATCGGTCCCCTTTGAAGACGTACTTCAGCAACAAACGAAACGCGATCATGAAGATAGCCAACGCGAGGTTGGCCCTTTACTAAAAGCAGAAGATGCCATTGAAGTGCTGACCGACGGCATGTCGGAAGCAGAGGTTCTGGAGAAACTGATCGAGATCGTCGGACGGTGCCAGAATGCGTAAAGAGAAAAAGGCGTACACGCGATCATGGCCACAGCGGCTGTTTTATGTTTTTTTGCGTGTCACCGCTCGCTTGGTGGCTGTTTCCCTCTACCGAATCCGAGTCTTTGGTCGCGAGAATTGGCCCGCCGAAGGAGGCGCACTTGTCTGCGCGAATCATCAAGGATTCTTCGACCCAGTGCTGGTGGGGCTTTGCTGTGAACGCCAGTTAAGCTTTCTGGCAAAAAAATCGCTCTTCAAATTCCCATTGAAGGGATTGATTGAAACCCTGAACGCCATTCCTGTGAATCGAGCCGGCACTGGGCTGGACGGACTGAAGGAAACACTAAAGCGTCTTCGAGGGGGAGACATGGTGCTAATCTTCCCAGAAGGAACACGCAGCGAGAACGGGGACATCGGCAACCTCAAACCAGGCTTCATTGCCGTTGCTCGGAAGGGGAAAGCCCCCATCGTTCCGGTCGTTTTCGACGGCTCGTTTCAAGCTTGGCCGAAATGGCAGCTACTTCCTTCGATTGGTGTCGTACATGTGCTGATTGGAACACCAATCACAGCTGATGAGATGCAATCGCTTTCAGACGAGCAACTCCTCGCGAAGCTCCAAGATCAGATGCATGCGATGTTCGATGAAGTGCGATACTCACGAGCCCGCTCGATCAACCCGCGGCTTCACACCGCAGACAAGACGCAATTTGCCTAACCTGACCTCAGGAATCGAATAATTCCCTATTCCTGCCGCTTCTACCCCACTATCTGTGGTTGAACCGAATTAGGGGATTTGATACTTTTACGGGTTCTCACTGAACCGACCGTCATGAAGGGTATAGTGGTTTACCCTGCGCAGGTTCGATAGTCCTAGCAATTTTGCACTCGACTAGCCGTTTTCGCACAGCGTTTTTCAACCGCAGAAGACTGTTTCCAACACCCGGTCTATCTTGCGAGCGAGGTCGAGCCCCCTGGTTCTAAATCTAAAAGCATGGTCAACCGTAATCTCATTCGCAATCTCGAAGATGACGACACCCTCTTAGCGCAAATCGACGAACTGGCAGCCGGTACCGATGAAGACTGGCTTGCAGGCAAGTTCGAGATGGATGAATCCATCGAAATCAACAAAATCGTCGAGGGACGAATTCTTCGCATGGACGATGAATTCGTGCTCATCGACATCGGCGGCAAGAGCGAAGGCAGCGTTCCCCGTGACGAATGGGATGAGGATGAAGATCCGCCGGAAGTCGGTCAAACCGTCCGCGTGCTTGTGGAAGACGTCGAAGACGAATTCGGCCGCACCGACGATCCGCATGGCATGGTCGCCCTATCGAAGCGTAAAGCTCGTAAGATTGACGACTGGGAACGGACGATGGAATCCATCGCCGAAGGTCAGGTCGTCAAGGGCGAAGTCACCCGCAAGATCAAGGGTGGTTTGCTGGTCGACATCGGCGTCAATGTGTTCCTGCCAGCCAGCCAGGTCGACATCCGCCGTCCACACGATATCGCCGACTACATCGGTCGCGAAGTCGAGTGCGAAGTGCTTAAGATCGATGCCGAGCGTCGCAACATTGTTGTTAGCCGCCGCTCGCTGATCGAACGTAAGCGTAAGTCTGATCGCGAAACGCTGCTCAAGGAACTTCAGGTCGGTCAGGTCCGCAAGGGCGTGGTCAAGAACATCGCCGATTTCGGTGCGTTCGTCGACCTGGGTGGTATCGACGGCCTGTTGCACATCACCGACATGAGCTGGGGCCGCATCGGTCACCCGACGGAGATGGTCAACATCGACGACGAGATCGAAGTTCAAATCCTGAACATCGACCACGAACGCGAAAAGATTGCTTTGGGTCTGAAGCAACTGACCCCAAGCCCATGGGATGGCGTCGAAGAGAAGTACCCAGTTGGCTCGAAGGTCAAGGGTTCGGTCGTCAACGTCATGAGCTACGGTGCCTTCGTCAAGCTGGAAGAAGGTATCGAAGGTCTGGTCCACATTTCCGAAATGTCGTGGACCAAGCGCATCAGCCATCCAAGTGAAATCGTCAATATCAACGACGAGATCGAAGTGGTTATCCTGGGCATCAACAAGGAGAAGCAAGAGATCTCCTTGGGTATGAAGCAAACCCAGGCCAACCCTTGGGAAAACATCAAGGATCGCTACCCAGTCGAATCGGTTGTCAACGGTCGCGTTCGCAACCTCACCAACTATGGTGCGTTCGTCGAGTTGGAAGAAGGCATCGATGGCCTGCTCCACGTTTCCGACATGTCGTGGACTCGTAAGATCGGTCACCCGAGCGAAATGCTCGAAAAGGGCCAGGAAGTTCAGTGCAAGGTGCTCAGCATCGACGAGGAACGTCGTCGTATTGCGTTGGGCCTGAAGCAGCTGGAATCGGATCCATGGGCGACCACCATTCCAGAAAAGTACCAGCCCAACCAGCTGGTCAAAGGCAAAGTCACCAAGATCACCAACTTCGGTGTGTTTGTTGGCCTGGAAGACGGTCTGGAAGGCCTGCTGCACATCAGCGAACTTTCGGACGACAAGGTCGAGAACCCCGAGAACGTCGTCAAGGTTGGCGAAGAGATCGAAGTCAAGATCTTGCGTGTCGACACCGACGATCGCAAGATCGGCCTGTCACGTAAGCGGGTTCAATGGGCCGAAGACGAAGCACCAGAAGCAGGTGGTGGCGAAGGCCGTGCCAGCTCTGGTCCTCCGACCGAGCTCAAAGGTGGCTTGGGCAGCAGCGGACCGATGTTCTCTATGCCCAGCGAAGAAGAAAACGAAGAAGAAGGCGACAGCTAATTTGCCCCTAGCAATACCTTCAAAAACCAAAAAAGCCCCGAGCTACTGCTCGGGGCTTTTTTCATTGACGTAATGGTTGGCCAGGATCTACTTGGCCGCTTGTTCGGCCTTGGCTTGTTTGCGTTTCAGATGACGAAGATAAGTCGGGGAGGAGGTCGCATCGATCGTCGGCGAATTGGAGTCTGGCCTCTTAGCGACAACAGGAGTCGTAATTGGGGTAATCCAGACCATCACCCCAAGCCCTTCTTCCGGTGGAGGCACCTTGCGGTTTCGGTTTCGCTGATCATCGATTGGCACCGAGCGATCGACCCGATAGTGCTTCAAAATGACGGTCTGGTCTCTTTCATATTCTCGGGTCTGAGATGGGAAGGTTCCCACTCCGCGATACGCATATTCATCACCAATGCTTTCGACGCCTGGCATCGGTTCGATGTATTCAAGATCGCTTCGAGCACCATTTTCGTAGTCGGCAATAAGTCGCAGTTGCCAAGTTCCATCACTTGCGCGCCTATTCCCCACATTCACTGTGTAGACGCGCCCACCGAACAGCTCCCCCGTGCTCAGGATGTCATCCTCGGGAAGACCGGTGCGTGGGACCGCAACAAAATTTGCTTTCACCGCATATCTTCCGGGAGGCAAATAAACTTTCCATTGCCAAGACTGCGGGATGAAGGTCTCTTCGCCGAAGACCGTGATCTTTAACTCGTCTTCGATCTGAAGCCCCTGCTCCTTACGAAACCGTTGCTGCAGATCGTATAGTCGCCAAGTAGTGAGCCAGTGAGACCCCGCCAGAACGGCGATGACTAATAACATCAACATCGTCCCTAGCGAGAATCGCAATCGAGATGGGCGCGACCTAGCTCCATCTGATTTCGCATCGAAAGAATGACCTTGGCTGTTCATTCATGCCATCCTAATCGATGGAATTTCTCATTTCACTTAGGTTGCTCCCGCTTTCTGGCACGCTGAATCCAAATCATCATTCCATCCTCTGGCTGCTTAGCTTCGACTGAGTTCCCCTTCTCGTCGTAATCGATAATCCGCTGTTCGAAGAGAATGAGCGGATTTTCAGGCGAGTAACTGAACTGCTCTTCGAAGAATATGCCGGTGATTTTTGGGTAGAACATTCGCTCGCCGGAAGAATCACGATGCCTGAACAACTCACCTCGGGGCGCTGCAGGCAATGAAACGCAATCGTACTCCATCCACCACACCTGTTCCGCGGAAAGTGGCAACGACGAACTTCGGCGATAGGCAAAGCCGGACTCATGCATTACCGCGCCTACGAGACTCAATTCCCAATGCCCGTCACTCATGGGCTGCAAGCGAATGGTCACCAGATACTCTTCGCCCGCTGGCAAGCGAACACGATTCCCTGAGTCCGGCAAGGTGCCATCTAGTGGAAGATCTCCTACCTGGCAAACAAGCTCGTATTCGTCCCAGTCATCGGGAAACGCAATCCGCTATTCCCACTCGCCTTCGAAATGGGTCTCCTGAAATAGGACGCTAATCTTTGAAGGGTCGTCAGGCGCAAGCAAGTGATACTTCTCACGCAGTTGTCTCAATTGCTTCCGCGCATCATCCAAAGTTAGTGACGTTTGCCAGAGCGAAATCGCAAGCCCAACAACCGCTGCGTTGAGCATCAGCGAGAGAACAGAGAAACGGAAACGAATCGGCGACCGCCTGCCGGCATTAGCAACAAGTTCTGCTTGGCAATCGTTTCCATTTGGTGACTCATTCATGGACGGCAGTCTATATCAACGCCGTCGAGTTCGTCACTACAATTTTGGAATGGGAACTTTCATATCCCCTTTACGGTTCCGTACGTCGAAGTAATGAGGAACAATCGCGGAACCAAAGCCACGCTTGATTTCCCATGCGGCACGTGTTGCCCAGGGCGTTCCCTTGTAGTCTTCAGCAACTTTCGCCAGAAGCTCCTTGGCTCTCTCCGCATCGGGTGCTGTCTTATCGCCTGCGACAAGCTGTTTGCGTGTCCTGAGTTCCCATCCGCGGAATTCGAGATACTCGGCCCGCTTCGGATCTGGGAGAACGGGATTCTTTAGAAAGAGTTCGGAGCTGACTCCGTACTCGTAGGCCCGACAGCGATACGCATAGAGCTGCCCCAAAATCAAATCAAAGTTGGCCTGCCAGCGGAGCGACGGCGAGTCGTTGCGGAACTTGATGTTCTTCTCCATCGTAGCGATCGCCGCATCCAGGTATTGGCCGTATGGGATGATCTGCGATTGCTCTTGGCGAATTTGTTTCGCGGTTTCTTGCGGTTCTTTACTATACCAACGTCGAATCGTCAGGACATCTTTCCGGTCTTCCTGGAACGGATTCAAATCGTAAACAACCTTGGTGACCAGCGCTTTGAGCGGATCTCCTTTGATCTCAGCAATTTGCTCTTCACGGGGGCGGAGATCAGGACGGTAGAGATTCATCGTCCGCGGTTCATACTGGCGATCAGTCACAAAATGAATCTTGTCTTCCTGCCCTGGCAGCATGAAAAACCGTCCGCCAGACTCTTTCGCCATACGGACCTGCTCGTAAGGACCGAAACCGCTGGTCATCGCATCCCAGCGATGTCCATAACCATCGGTCTGCAGCTGTTCAACATAAGCTGTTTCTGGACCGCGGTCGATTTTCAGAAGATGCATTTCTCCATCGTATGGGTGACGCCATTCATAGTGGGCGTATGGATAACCAAACATGGCTTCCCGCCCGAGAATGAACAGACGACAGTCCATCTTCTTGGCAGCAGCGATCGTGGCTTCGAGCTGACTTTGGTTATTGGCCGTATTTCCACTCTCGTCAGTGACCAAGATGAGCGCGACCTTGCGATCCGCCGTCTGAGCATATTTGTAGTGCCTTGACATGGCTTCCATGATCGCTGAGCAGCTCATTTCCTCGCCTGATTTATCGACTTGAATCGCATCGATCGCGGCTTGAATATCTTTCAGATTTGAAGTTGGGGCATCGGTCAGTAGATGAAAACCTTGACCGTAGCTGGCGACCGCTGTGGTCAACATGTCGCCCTGGCCTTCCGTCGTCAGGCCCAGCTCGGTGTAAACGCGACCAATCCGCTCGCGAATACGTTTCTGATCGTCGACCATGCTTTCGGACTGATCGAATACCCAGATCGCGAGCACCTTGTTCTTTGACAACATCCAGACCAACTCTTGGGTGATCTGATCCATCGCCTCTTGGTAATCCGAAACAACTTCCTGGGCTGAGCCTAGCGTCGTCCCTGATGGAATTTCGCGAATGAGTGAATCGGTGTCTTTCGAGATCATCGCCACGGCATCAAACTCGACTTTGAAATGCTCAGTCGGTTCAATCGCTTCCTGCTCAAGCACCGGCGTCGATACCGAAGCTTCAACAGCTCCACCCATCCCCAGTTCGGCCGAAGGCATGCTGGCCGTCGCCATCTCGGTCGAGACGATCTCCATGTCATCCAACTCAATCTCGAATGTCTCCAAGTCCTCCGTCATATCGGGCTCAATCACCGTCAACAGTTGGCGATCTTTGTTCATCTCGGTGAAAGTGAAGATGGCCAATGCCAACAATAAGGCGAAATGAAACAGAAACGACGTTAAGAAAGCCGTCGAGTTATAGGCCGCCCGCGCAGCCGAACGTAGCAAACCACGCGGCGGTTCGGACGTTTCAATCGCTGGCACTTGCTGAGAGGGCATTGACTGTTGAGTAGAAATCGGGGCTGTGGAATCCGACATGAAGCCAACCTGTTAGGCGATAAGAATACGAAGCCACCAAGCGAATCAGATAAGAGCAAAATGCATTCCAACCACCCTATTGTAGTACTAATCGCCAGAAATCAAAGGATTTCGATGAGAAGCCAATTCGACTTGTCAGACCAGATGACACAACTGACGAGTCAGTTGACACTTCAAATCGCAACGAAATAGGCAGCGGAGGTTTGCAACGCTGTTATTCCAGCCCGCTGACCTTAATTGCTTCCTAGTTCTGGGCAAGTTACCATAGGAAACCTGTTCTCCTCGCCTACCTTCCCCGAAGATCTCTTTCCCTAAGTACCGGAGTGCCCCCATGCGACGTTCCCTTTGCGCGGCTGGTCTGTTAGCGCTGATTGCTTTTACCAATGCATCCGTTGCGGAAGACGCCACGAAGACGATTGGTGAGATCGAGCGAATTGACCCTGCGTTTGATGCACTCGTCCCAGAAGACGCAAAGATCGAAGTCCTCGCGGATGGTTTCGAGTGGTCCGAAGGACCGGTTTGGGTGGAGTCAAAGGGGTGCCTCCTATTTAGCGACATCCCCAACAATCGCATCGTGAAGTGGAAGCCAGGTAAAGGGACAGATGTTTTCATGCAGCCTTCTGGTTACACAGGGGCCCACAAGTTCGATGGCAAGGAACCTGGTACGAACGGGTTAGCGGTATCGCCTGAGGGGCATCTAACAATGTGCTGCCACGGTGATCGCAACATTACGCAGATCGTCGATGGAGAACGACGTGTTCTGGTCTCGCATTACGAAGGCAAACGATTTAACAGCCCAAATGACTTGGTTTACGATACCGAAGGTAATCTGTACTTCACCGATCCACCCTATGGCTTGCCAGGCGGATTGAATGGCCCTGAAGCGGAACTCGATTTCTGTGGCGTCTACCGTTTCTCGAAGGACGGCAAGCTCACGCTATTAACTAAGGAATGCCCACGTCCCAATGGCATCGCCCTTTCGCCTGATCAGAAGACACTCTACGTCGCTGACTCGCAGGAATGTCACTGGAAAGCTTTTCCTTTGAAGGAAGACGGTACCTTTGGCGACAGCAAGATGTTTTACGACGCAGGTCAGTGGCGGGGCAAACGTCCTGGTGGCAGCGACGGCTTGAAGGTCGACACCCAAGGTAACGTTTGGGCGACCGGGCCAGGCGGTGTGCTGGTGTTTAATCCAGAAGGCAAACTGCTTGGTCGCATCAGTACCGGGGAACGCACCGCAAACTGCGCGTTCGGACCGGACGGTACGCTCTACATGACAGCCGACATGTACCTGTGCCGAGTGAAGACCAACGCCAAAGGATTGATCGGCTCCAAGTAGCAGACTGGTTCTTACCGGTGAATTGACTTGGGCGGGCATGCCTGGGCGAAACGAAAACCGACTGGTAGTCTATACAGTTTGCATTCCAGACTTTCGGTTCGATCAGCGGCCCACTCATCATGCCTGCCAAACGCCAAACTACCGGTATCCCGAAACTTGACGAACACCTGGGTGGCGGTCTCATCCCTGGGACGCTCACCTTGGTTATCGGGGCGACCGGAATCGGTAAGACTCAACTCGGCGTACAATTCAATCAAACTGGGCAAGATGCCGAAGGACGCAAAGGCATCTTTTTCGACATGAGTACTCGTGGTGATTCCCAAAGTCACATCGAGTACGCCGAACGAATGTTCAGTTGGACGCCGGTCGTTGCCGATGCCAGCAAGCAGCCCGACTTAGAAAACTTCTTCGACTCTGATCTCATTCATGGCGAGATGCTGCATGTGTTCGACTACCAGGGCAAGCGGGTCTCGCGTCGCGAAATGGACTGGGACGAACTGGGGCACTGGCAAAAACAGATCAACGAGAAACTTGCCACAACAATTGGCTTCTTGTATGGCAACTTCACTCGTGGTTGTCGCCGCGTGGTGATCGATGGTATGGAACCCGTTGATGTACCAGCAGAATCGATCCAAATCGAACTATTCGAATACGTCTATCATCAAGTCCTACGTAAAGATCCCCTATGGGTCGCCCGCGATTTGTTTCGCCAGTCGTTCCGTAAGAACAGTGAAGCCGCCGAGCAACATAACTACGCGAGCGAAGAGATCGGCTGCATGATGCTGCAAACCTCGAAAGAGGCCATGCTCGAGCATCTTATTTCGCGGAATTTAGACGAAGGAGATCTCATCTCCGGGGCGAACACCGTGATCTACATGGGCAAGATCCTCGATGGCACCAAGATCCGTCGAGCCATGTACATCAGCAAACACCGAGGCAGCGCCGCGACGGACGAGATTATCCCTTACCATATCGATGACGCTGGCATTCAAATCGACGACTAAGCTAAACGGTCTTATCCCACAGTGTCAATCGCGTCGACATCAACAGGACTTGGGGAATCTCTTAGCCTTTTCAGCACTCCGCTTCGCCACATCGACCTGACATCCGAGGAAGCAATTCGCGGAAAAGTTCGTTTAAGAACTCCGCCAACGTCATTAACAACCGGATCGAAATAGCCGCCTTGTCGTTGCGAGTCCGTGGTCAAAACCCATTCTCGACAATTCATGCCGATCGAGAGAGTCGCTTTACCGAAATCCCCACTCAGATGAAACTGAGCTGTTGGTTTTGACAAACACCGCTTGATACAAAAACTCCAAGACGTTACGTCCATCAGAAGCTTCGCGAGAAGTTGGACGTCGCTATCGCTCACAGTCTGGTAGAGGGTGATTTCACGATAGGCACCTGGTGCAGATTCAGGATCAACCAGCGCGACTTCCGCGCTGGTGATCTCCTGTAACGTCTCCAGCGATCGAACACTCAGAATGTCTGAGATCGATTCGCGCATCGGCATTACATGCCGCCTTGGGTCATGGCCGCGTGATGCTTGGCTTGCTCGGCCTTCTCGATGTACATCGGATCGCGGGTCGCTTCAAATGCCTTTTGGTAGGTCACACTCAAGGCCACGAAATTGAACGATTCGTTCGGCTCGAGCTGGCAGGCCGTTTCCGCGTGTTGGCAGGCTTCGGCAAACTGGCCCAGGTTTCCATAGGTTGCCGCTAACGCCATGTGGGAAAGCACGTGATCAGGCTTTTGAGCTAGAACGGCCTGGAATTTCTCGACCGCCTCGGCGTATTTCCCGTCGTCTCGCAGCTTTTCGCCTTCGTTATATAGGGCAGACGTTTCAGACATGGGCTCACAATCGCTCTAATGAAGTGCAGGTTGGTTTCAGGGAACGTCCTTTGATTATAGAGCAACCTGCCCAATTTGACACGGGCATGCAGTAATCGCATCGCTGGCATTGGCAGCGCTAGCAAGGCAAGATCGAAGGAACTCGTGCGCAAATTATAGGTTTCGATCGATCGGGCTGGACAGTTTTTACCGATAAGCGTATCTAAGACGGTAACGCGCAAGTCGAGAGAGCCAGGATGGCTACTTGATTGTGCGAAATCGCCCAACGATTTTCATATTCGACCTTCAGCAAAAGGATTTGCTGTGACTCAGATCCACCCTTCCGCAATCGTTCACCCTACCGCGGAAATTGGCCAGGACGTCACAATCGGACCGTTCTGTGTGGTCGAAGAGAATGTCACAATTGGGGATCTGTGCGAACTGAATTCGTTCGTCACGATAAAAAAAGGGACAATTCTCGGCGCTGAAAACAAAGTGCACGAACATGCCGTCATCGGCGGTCCTCCACAACATCTGCGTGCGGGGATGGAACTGGGTGAAGTTATTCTTGGTACGGGTAACGTGATCCGAGAGTTCGTGACGATTCACCGTGGACTAGCCCCTGGCAAGAACACCGTCATCGGCAACAACAATTTGCTGATGGTACAATCACATGTCGGTCACGACACGATCATCGGCAACAACACCATTATCACGAACAACGTCATGCTCGGCGGACACGTGGTAATTGAAGATCGTGCGTACGTCAGTGGGGCGGTCGCGGTCCACCAGTTTTGCCGCGTCGGGCGAAATGCGATGGTGGGAGGCCAGGCTCACGTTGTTCAGGACGTCGCCCCTTACGTAACCATCGACGGTTGCAGCAGCTTGGTTGTTGGTTTGAACCTAATTGGCTTGAAACGAAACGGCTTCACTCCCGAACAAGTTGGTGAGTTGAAACGAGCCTACCGTATCATCTTTCGGTCGAATCTCACCAATCGAGAAGCTTTGGAACGCGTCCGTCGCGAATTCCCGCAAAGCCCTGCCCTGCACTTCGCCGACTTCCTGGCGGAGAGCGAACGCGGCTTTATCCAGGCACGTACCCGCGGACGTGGTGTCGACGTCAGCCGGCCGCAACTGCGAGTGCTTTCCGAAGGCAAAGACGCTCCCGCCGATGCCAACCGCCGAGCAGGCTAATCAAGTCACTCACCTGCGGGCCATTTCGCAACAAATGCCACCTGGCATTCGAACAAGAAAACTCCCACTGACGAACGCGTCGATGGGAGTTGTTTTTTGGACAGGCTATTACGCGCGAGAAGGTCGACCGCTAGCAGTCGGCCAACCAACAAGTCGAGGCGGGCATAGCTGCTATCGTCCGCGCTGGACCTCGAAGTCGAGCGTGTTCGGCCCTTCCTTCACTTCCGCTTCTAGCGGCGTGCTCGTCTGCTGACCAAAGCGAGCATGAATCGCTGATCTCTGGCCATACTCGCTATCTCCAATGACGGTCACTTTGTACTTTCCTGTCGGGGCGCCGTCTGTTTCGCCAAACGTCCCCAGTGTGTAGGTCCCATCCTGTTGAATATAGCCGATAGAACTTGAGTTTTCGGCAACGTCCGCGAAAACGATGGTACCTCCGGCGACCGGTGAGCCATCCTCGAAGGTCACCGTGCCGGTTACTGGCTCGGTTGCTCCTCCTGAACCATTACAACCGGCGGCGGTTATTAAGATCGTAGCAAGGGACATCAGGACGAATGTAATACTGGGTGCATGCATGGGTGTTGCCTCAGTGGGGATAATTTCTCTGCTTAGGGTTTGAATTAAGAAACCTGTGATCGCAGCCGCATGTGCCAGGCGACCACAAGCTTACTTGATCGTCGGTCAGACTTGTTACTGATCGTAATTGTTGACGCGACCATCACGGCGGTCAGCCATTAAGAGCGTGAACTCTGGATTGACGTTATTAGGAACGTTTCGCACGCTACCATCCCCCATCAGGAACTGGCAGATACCTGGGTGGAAACTGCCGAGGCTCTTCCTGTATTCACCTTGGGTGATATTGGGACCACGCATCAGCGGAAACTTCGAGTTTCGAATGATCATCCAGGTCTTCCAATCGTTGATGTGCCAGTAGTAGAGGGTACCGTCGCCTACGTTCGCGTGTTGATTGATCGAGTTTGTAGGAACGTACTTTTCTGCCAGGATCGAAGTATTCGACAGCCCGTCGGTGATGCTCGCGAAGTTGGTTTGTGATTTCCAATTGGTCAGTAGGCCTGAGCTATCGATGTTCGCATTTCGTGCCAGAATAAGGGCACTGTAATGCAAAGCGGGGGTCGCATTGTCGGCATCCAGTCGATCACACTCATTCGTACTCTCGCGGTTGCCAGTGATCGCATAATCAGTTGCTGCACCGAGCACAGAAATCTGCGTTCCACTTCGACGACTCGGGCAAAGGACCATCGGAACGGCTGCCGCTTCCGAGTTGATGAACGTGTAGTTTGTGCCGTCGGTCATCCGCCGCTTCAGATCGATTTGTTCGACCGTATTACCCATTTCCAAGTAGGGCATGATCAACGGGTAGAAACTGGCGTATTCGTTCGCCAGAGCCGCTGGAGGCAAGTTGCCAAAGGTGTCGTGGAAGTTGTGAAATGCCAGACCAAGCTGCTTAAGATTGTTGCTGCACTGCATCCTTCGAGCAGCCTCGCGGGCTTGCTGGACGGCAGGCAGTAAGAGCGCGATCAAAACACCGATAATTGCAATCACGACCAGAAGTTCGACAAGCGTGAAGCCGGGGCGACGAGAATTTCGTTTGTTCATTTCCATTCCATTAAAAAGCGGAAAAGCAACTTTTTTATTATTGCACGAATAATTTATGTGCAAATTACATGACTGGGATTGGGATTATATTCTGGAAGTAAGAAGAGACAACACGAGATCCCTCGCCAGCGACGGTTTTTGCGGAGAACACGTCACTAACAGCTGCAATAAGGGCACCCTATAAGCCTTTGCCTTCGAGCTTTGCTCGGTGCAAGGATGATATAGGGAGGGCTCTTAAGAGAAGCCTCACTTCGATTTAGAGCTCAGCGACTTCAAGTCATTCGCCATGGAAGACCCAAGACTATGGCGAGTTTACTGATTCCAAACGCTCGTCAGAGAGATCTAAGCGATACATGATCGTGTTGTAGTCATATCGCGGTGTGGCAACTTTTGTTGCCGAGAACTGCTTCGTGTAAGTGCCGTCGAAATAGATCAACTTCCCGTCGGCCTGATCGAAGAAGTCGTGATGCACTGGATTATAAAAGGTGTACTTGTCGTGGGTGACGATCTTTTTCGCCTTCTCCCAGCGTCCAGGAAGCGATTTTGAGGTCAAAAGGTACACCTCACCCAGATTCGACGGTTCGCCATAGATTTCGTTGGCGATCATCACCCAACGCTTCAGGAAATCGTTCCAACGGACCGATCCGCGGTGCAGCACGATTTTTCTTCCCTGATCGATGTCGAGCGTTTGAATCCATCCTTCATCCGGCTGAATGTGCCCCGAAAGCTCGAGCTGACGCTGCTGCTCAGCCCCGACCAGAGCAGTATCCTTCCGCCAGGCATAATCGAGCTTGCCTTCCGAAGTGCGTGTGAGTCGAGGGTTCTTGTGATCGAAGTCAGCCCCTTCCTCCAGACAGGTCCAAGCTTCGTATTGGGTATGGTCGAAAATCGCATCCCACTTGGCAGGTACACGCAGCATAGGATAAGGCGTGGCAAAGTAAATGTATTCCTGATCGCCATCCATATGGTGAAACGTCTGGCCACGCGGATAGAGCTTAGCGTCTCTTGGGAATTCATTAACTTGCTCGAACCGTTGCTTTTCGCCGTCAAACACAGCGATCCCGGCGTGATGCTCGGCCCCCAGACCTTTACGCACGGAATAATGGGTGACGGCTTTCACCTCACCCTGATTATCTGGCAAGGTGAAAAGACCGTGCATCCAGACGACGGTCCCTGGAACATCATTATCAAACATGGGACGACTGAAGCCGGTGTCATCAACGAGGTACGTTTGATCGATACCAACCGCCGGATCCATTCCGCCGTGCTCTGGCAGTTTGGACCACGCCCCTGAAGTCGCAAAGTTCCCCAACGGATACGAGACGCGGGCTGTATCACCCCATGTCCATAGTATGCGATCTCCCAGCACGACCGCCTGCGTCGAGTCTTGCCCCATCACCTGAGCGTTCAGATTGGGATATTTCCATGGCGTTGGCAGTCCTAAACGCGTCGTATGATGAAACTGGCCTTGTCCCGTAATTCGATAGAAGCGTTCCGCAACGTTAACACGCTTGATCTTCAGTTGGGCCGTTTCGCCAGGACGTACCACCAGAGCTCGGCCGCGCATGCCGAAACCATCTGCTGGAAACTCGTAACCGTGTCCCTGGATTGAAAAGAATACGTTCAGACCATTCAAGCCCGGCTCGTCAACAGCGACCCAGCCAGCATTGTCGGTGATTAGGCAAATCTCGTTCGTCGTTCGAAGCTCGATCAGAGAAACGCCTCGGCCCGTTTCCTCATCAACGACCTGGATTCCAAACGGTTTTGGTGGTTCTGTTTTCTCGGTGGGGAACCCCTGGGCTGTAACGACAGGTGGGACTGTCAAAGCCACTAGAATGCCCAGCATGACCATCGTCACGGATATATTCACTGAACGCATAAGACCGGTTTCTCCAGCGATACCAAACGAGGGGTTCAATCCAGGAAGTTTAGAAAGTTGGCAGAAGTGTGAGACAAATTTGGAATCTTCTACGAATACTAGTTTACCCACAGGATCATTGCGGAATACAATCACTGCGTGGTTACCTTGGGAACGAGGATCACACGAGACCGCCAGGTTGACAGTTTCTCAATCGCTACGCTGTCACATCCACGCATCTTTTCCCCTAGATACGAATTCCGGAATATCCCAAGTCAGGCCGCCATACGGGGACGGTCGTCTGTCTTGCATTCCGCCAGGAACGTCCTGATGATGGCACCAGGGGAACCTATCGACAACGACGATCGTTGTTCGAGACGATGAAAGGGATTCTCGCGTGTTTGCGCTCGCGTATGCAAGTTACAGTACCATCGATACCCCGAACCTCGATCTAGAGGGTATCGCAACGCACGCAGCTGCCAAGAATGCCTCTTTAGGTATCAGCGGCTATCTGTGCTATGACCATGGTGTCTTTTTCCAATACATGGAAGGAGAGCAAAAGGCCGTTCTCGACTTGATGGACGTCATCGAAAAGGATGTCCGCCACGATGTTATCAATAAAGTAATGCTCGGAGAGCAAGAACATCGTGTATTCCCCGATTGGAACATGCGACACCTGAACCGAAGCGATCTGCGCCGTGTCGACCTAGAGAACGTATTGGAACACTCACTGTTTCATATGGACCCCAAGCTATACGGTCATGAGAATATTGTTGCTCTGATCCGAGCTTTGGTCGCCAACATCGCGGCCCGCCAGGCACAATTGAAAGTGGTTTGAATTTCCCTTAATTCTGGCAGGGTATCGATTGGAACGGTTTTTCAGCCGAAATTGTTAGGTCGAGACCTATTTTGTCTCCTGGGGTCCTTGAAAAAACGGGGTTCGGGAGGCATAAATAGTTCTTTCCCACTTACCACAAATGCCGAAGTGGCGGAATTGGCAGACGCGCTAGGTTCAGGTCCTAGTGGGGGTTAACCCCGTGGAGGTTCAAGTCCTCTCTTCGGCACTTAGCCATATCAAAGACTCGCGTTTCAAATCGCGAGTCTTTTTTTGTTTCTTGGCACAAGCACTCTTTCTGACGGATCATTTTCGCGGATAAATCCCAAGCTTCTGACATGCTGGAATCGACCGCTCTCTTTCGTGAGTAAGCCAATCAGCAAAAAAAAGCCACGATCCCAGTTGGAACCGTGGCTTTCACTTTTTCGTGAATCGCCCGTTTATTTGGCGAACATCTCGTTTTCGCGATCACCTCGGGAAAGCAGGTAGGCCATTAGGTCTTTCACCTCGTCCTCAGTGAAGTTATCGAGTAAGCCTTCCGGCATCATCGATTGATCTGAAGGTAAGATCTCTTCGAGATGATTTCGGTTGACGTTCGTGATCGCATTTGGATCGAGCATATTCGTGTTGATCGCGATGTTGTCACCGTTCAAGTTGACAATCCGCCCGACGACCACTTTTCCATCGTCGGTCAATGCTTTGATCGCCTGGTACTGATCGCTGACCTGCTTGCTCGGCAGGATCACCGATTCCAAAATATCCCGGGGACTAAAGCGTCCCGACAGGGCCGTCAGATCTGGTCCAATCGCACCACCTTGGCCTGAGAAGCGATGGCAGGCGAAGCAACTTGCTTCCGCGAATAGTTGTTGTCCTTTGTCATAATTGCGTTCTTTCAAGCTGCCCGGTTCGACAATTCCTGCCAAATCGTCGACGGTCCACTTCTTGACCAAAGTTCGCGGCTTGCTACTAAAGGTCGGCGTATTCGATTGCGGCTTGAATTCGAGAATGGATGCGAGCTGCTGCTTTCGCTTATCCGACAGGTTTTCGACTGCTTCCTTTTTGATGTCCTGAACGAATAAATCGAAGCTGGCACCGCCGCGGTAAGTAGCGGCTTTATGGAACCATTTGAAGTACCGTTCCTGTAACTCGGGTGTCCAACCCGCTTTCAACAATCGGAGGCTCTTGGCCAATTCGATTTGCTCTTCCTGGGCTGGAGCGGCTTCGAGTAAAGCAACCAACTTCGGAGCGGCGGTTGGCGACTCCAGTCGAACCATCAGTTCCGCCAACATGCGATTTTCTTCGGTCGACTCTGCCGGCAGGAATGGTTCCAGTTTGGCGAGATAGCGATCGCGGACTTCAGCGTCGTCACCCATTCGGATCAGAACAAGTTCGTAGGCCCGCAGAATGCCCAGCTTTTGTTGTTTTGTGGCTGCGTCGTAGTCGAGTGCATCGAGCTTGTCGAGCAGCTTGCCTCGTAACGAATCGTCGCCAACCCGAGCCAAGGCAATTACAGTTTCAATTACCGAGTAGGTATCGTCCAGTTCGAGAGCTTTGTCCTGCCACTGCGCCGGATCATGATGTTCCAATCCAATCCGAGCCGCCTGACGGAGGAAACGATCGTCACTGCCAAGATTCTCAAGTGCGAGATCAAGCCCATCCGCATCCTTAGAAACGTGCAACTTCTCCAATTTACGTCGCAACTTCATGGCATCGGTCAGGCCGCTTGAGGTTGCTTCGCTCTTTCCCTTGTCGCCAACATACGTAACTCGATAAAGCCCCGATTGGGTCTTACGACCACCGACGGCAAAGTACAGTGCTTTATCATTCGGATTGACGACAATGTCCGTCAGAGGAAGTGGTGTCCCGGTGATGAATTCTTCCGGCGTTCCCTTATAGGTTGCTCCACTGGGTTCTAGATGAATCGCGTATAGCTTGCCGTAGCTCCAATCACAAGCATAGAGAGCGTCTTGATACTTCTGTGGAAAATCAGCACCGTAGCCAAATGTGACGCCAGTTGGCGAACCCGGGCCGATATCAACCAAAGCAGGGGAACTGTCTTCGTAGTATTCTGGCCACTTACCAGAACCGTTTCGCCATCCAAACTCAGCACCGCTGACAACATGACAAATGCGGGTCGGGCGATACCACGGCGTATTCAAGTCCCATTCCATGTCAGCATCGTACGTGAACAGTTCCCCTTCACGGTTGAACGCGGCGTCGTATTCATTGCGGAAGCCGCTTGCCAACATTTCCCAATGCTTCCCTTCCGGATCAATCTTGCAGATGTAACCGCCCGGAGCCATTTTTTCACGCATGAAGCCGCGACCGTAAATTCGTGGTAGGACAAGATCTTCATCCCAAACTTGCGGTACACGTGACGAATCGAGCTTGGTCAAGTCGGTTTGATTACCGCAGACAATGACCAGATTCTCACCATCGGGATGAACCATGATCGCGTGTGGGCCATGCTCACCACCACCATTCAGCTTTCGAAGTTCCGTGACTTTGTCGAGCTTGCCGTCTCCGTTGCTATCGGTAACGCGATGTAAGCCGCTCGGAAAATCACGACTATTCACCACCACATAAAGGCTGTCGAAAGCCCAAATCAAACCTTGAGCGCCACCAATCTGAACGTCGATCGGTGTGACAACCACTTCCCCCTTTTCCCCTGGTGCGGGAACAACAACCGAGTACAGCTTGCCGTACTGGTCGCAAACAATCAGGTTATTATCAGGACCGACGCACATGCTAACCCACGATCCCTGTTGATCCTTGGGAACCGAGTACATCAGTTCGACTTGGAAGCCGTCGGCCACTTTGAAATGCGAAGGATCGGTCGCTCCTGGTTCCTTGGTAAAGCCAACACTCGGGAGGCTGCTGGCGATCGACAACAGGCCTAGCAGGCACCAAGTTAAATGTCTTGTCATTTGGCGAGACTCGCTGGGTGGGATGAAGAACATTAGAAAATGCGAAAGAAATCGTCTGTCGGAAGACTTCCCAATCTAATCGTAGCCGTAACGGATGTACACCTCCCACAAGAAAACGGAGGCAAGTTGCACGTGCGTCATACGAAAAAAGGCCGCCAATGGAATTTTGGCGGCCTTAATGCAACTTCCCGATTGTATTTTTACGGCGTCAGGTCGTAACACATCAGCTTATCTTGCTCGCGCAGATAGAGCTTTCCATCAAGGACGACAGGATGCGACCAGCTTTCTCGCTCCTGATATTCGGGTTTGAAAGTCCCCTTCAAGACGTACTCTTTTGGATTCGCTTCAATAAGGGCCAATGTCCCGTCTTGGTAACGGAAGATCAAGTTTCCATCCGCATAAGTAACCGCAGCCGAACCTTTCCCCTCAGGGCGAATATCACCACCCCATTGGATTTCTCCAGATTTCATTTCGACACATGTCGGGAAGCCTTTGTTGTGTTTTGTCCCCGCGTAGATATAGTCGCCGACCTTGATCATTCCACCATGATGGTTTTGGAAGATGTTGGCGTTAAGGAAGTAGACTTCTTCGGCGTTGATGTCTCCACCGTCGTTAGTCAGGTGCAACAAGGCTGCTCCTGTTCCGTAGCCTGTCGATGTGAAAACGTAATCACCATCGATGATCGGATCAGGAATATTGGCGGTGTTGTTGGCGACGTGGTTATAAGACCAAAGCAACTTGCCGTTTTCTGCATCGACTCCGACAACACCCCGACCGATTAACTTGACGTATTGCTTCTTCCCGGCGGCGTTGCAAACTAGAGTCGAAGAATAACCAGCTTCGTCTTTCCCTTTTTCACCTAGGTCCGACTCGCCTAAAGGAGTTACCCAGATTTCTTCGCCAGTCTTTTTATTGAGACAAACCAACAATGCCTCTTTGGAGCCTGCACCGCAAATCAAGCGTTCTCCGTCAACGAGTGGCGACTCAGCGAATCCCCAATGAGGCTTCGAAGCACCATACTCTTCGGTTAGGTTCTTCTTCCAATAAACCTTACCCGACTCACGATCCAATCGACCGATTGTGCCATCCGACATTTCAGCGTACAGGTCTTCACCGTCAATCGTCGGCGTACAGCGAGATCCGGTGTACCCATGCTCTGGCACACTAGAGGTCAAGTTTTGTTTCCAAGCGACCTGCTGCTGGCTGAGATCAAAGCAGACCACTGCTTGTCCATCATCAAAATTGCCGGTTGTGTACAATTTGTCTCCTACAATCGAGACACTTGCGTACCCCTGCCCGAGACCTTCTCCCATCCACAAGAGCTTCGGCTTCTTCTCTTCCCAACTGGCCAGGAGTCCTGTTTCGGAGGACTTTCCATCGCGATTAGGGCCACGCCACTGCGGCCAGTCTTTGCTTGATTCAGCAGCATGCGTGGGCACCGCAAAACCAACACATAACAAGGAAAATGCCAGAAGGCTTGTACGTACGATCATGCTTTGATCCGGAATAAGTTCGCAGGGCAAAAACGACAATAATGGCAGGACGGTCGCCGGACGACTAAAATGAACGTATCAAATCTGCCGAGGTAGCGATCCATCGAAAGTGTAAACTCGCGAAAATTCGCTTGCAACTGATGGCCAGATTCACTACCCCTTAAATCACACTGGATTTGATATCGGTAATTGATGCTCCCATGTAGGTTGGTGGCACCACTTACCTCAGAGTGACTCCTCCTCAATCCCCTTGTTATTGTCGTTGTTGGAATGGAATGGACTGGGATGCCGCTGTCCTCTTCTAGTTCGACCCAATCCGAACTGCGCTGGTATTACGCAGTTGATGATGCCCATGTTGGTCCTGTTTCGGCGACTAAGTTCTGGCAACTTGCCGACGATGGCGTGATTAAAGCTGACACGCTTGTCTGGTGTACAGGATACACCGATTGGGTCCCAGCTCAGACCGTCGATGGTCTTTTTCGGGGTAAGAAGAATCGAGGAAGTGATCCAGGATTCGTGTCGAGTGCGCCTCAACATGTCGGCCCAACTCCGATGAAGCCCCCTCCACCGGAAGAGCCTGCCGACGTCGATACAACTTTGCTGCTACAAATCGCCAAGTCAGGCATCATGCTCGGTCTGGTGTGCATTATCTTTACCCGCGGCTGCGATCGCATCGATAAGGCACGCATCGAGGGAATCATCGGCGAACGAGCAATATCCGAGCAAGAGTTCAACGAACGTGAGAAGTCCCAACTCCTTCCATTGCAACAACGCTTGGACGAACTTCAGGCGATCGATTATGTCTCGGCTGAAGAAAAGAAGCAGCTCCAGGAAGCGATAGAAACCTTACGCACCGAGAAGTTGGTGTTAGCCAACGAACGCAAAAAACTCGAGGCGGAAACTTGGGGGCCATTGCGTGCAAAGGAAGCTCGCGTTGGCGCAGAATACCAATCGATGCAAATGTTCCGCAGGATCGCGGGACTCATCGGCACGACACTAACTCTAATCGGCCTTGGCATTGCGCTGTTTTACACTCCTTCCGATCAGCAACTCGGAATCTGGATCGTTTTAGGCGTCGTGATCGCCGCTGCCTATTTGAGTTAGCAGCCTGTTGATTTTCTGCTTCGTTAGCGAGTCATTGAGATTGAGGCGATTGCGGCGTTGTGAATTCCTCGACATATCTAGTGGATATGCCTGCGGACTCACGCCTTGCCCTCGCCCCAATCTCAATTGCGTAGCCGATCTGAGAAATTCGACAGGCTGCGAATCCACGCACTTAGGAAGAGCACGCCGCAAACCAAATTAGCTTGCGCGAATTAATACTCGCCTCACTTTTTTGGTTGGCGAACGCCTTTTCCTCTTCTAAATTAGGCTAACATCCCTTCCATTGCTTCTTCGCCCTCCTCCTCCCTGGAAAGCAATTCCATCATGCCGCTCCGCTTGCTCTTGAGGTTTTCGTTCTCCGTAGTTGTCGCTGCATTGTTTTTGCCCTCCTTGTGTCTATCCGCCGAGAAAGAAGACGGCTTTGTACCGCGTCGCCAGCAAGGCATCCCTGGGCCACCTCTTTCGCCGCAGCAGGCCATTCAAAAGATGGAAGTCCCAGAAGGTTTTTCCGTTGAGCTCGTCGCCGCAGAACCGGATCTTTTGAATCCTGTGGCGATGACTTTCGATGAGAAGGGAAGGATCTGGGTAACCGAAAGCTTCGAGTATCCACGTCACGAACCAGGCCCCGGCCGAGATAGAATCAAAGTCTTAGAAGATACCGACCAGGATGGGGCGATCGACAAAGTGACTATCTTCGCGGAAGGCCTCAATATTCCATCTGGAATTGCGGTCGGCCATGGTGGTGTGTGGGTAGCCAATGCCCCGGATATTTTATTCCTGCAAGACACCGACGGTGATCTCAAAGCTGACAAGCAAGAGGTCATCGTGACTGGTTTCGGCCGAACCGACACGCATGAGCTTCCCAATTCGCTAACCTGGGGGCCGGATGGTTACTTGTATGGTCTTAACGGTGTTTTTAATTACAGCCATGTCAAACATCGTGATAAGGATTACGTCTTCACCTGTGCTCTTTTTCGCATCGATCCGCGCACGCGCGATTTCGAATTGTTCTGCGAGGGAACAAGCAATCCTTGGGGTGTCGCATTCGATCCCAACGGTCAGGCATTCATCAGTGCCTGCGTGATCGATCACTTGTGGCATTTAACCGAAAGTGGTTATTACCATCGCCAGGGTGGCCCCTATCCGCCGCACACCTGGAAGATTGAATCGATCGTCAAGCACAAACACCAAATGGCGGCGTACTGCGGCATCGAATACTTCGACAGTGACGCCTACCCCGAAGAGTATCGTGACTGTTTGTACATGGGAAACATTCATGGCGGTTGCATCAATGTCGATGTTCTCCAGCGTGACGGCAGCACCTACTTTGCAAAGCCGCGTCCCGATTTTCTAACAGCAAACGACGTTTGGCACATGCCAGTTGATCAGAAAACCGGGCCTGATGGGTGCCTCTATGTGCTCGATTGGTACGACCGATATCACTGTTATCAAGACGCCATGGCGCGGCCTGGGGACGTCGATCGTTTAAAGGGACGACTTTACCGGGTGCGTTATGAAGAGACGCCTCGCGCCAACACTTTCGATTTGGCACAGGAATCGGATGAACAACTGATCGCCCGATTACACTCCGGCAATCGCTTCTATCGCGAGATGGCTCAGCGAGTCCTCGCCGAACGAGCTAGTGACGCCGCGATCCAACCACTCGAAGCCTTAGTAATGGATACGTCTGCTCCGTTCAAAACAAGAATGCACGCGTTGTGGTCATTGATTGGCGCCCGTCAATTGAGCGACGAGTTTTCCATTCAGTTACTCAGCGACGAAGAACCGCAACTTCGGCGTTGGGCAATACGTTATCAGGGGATCCGCGCCTCCAATAACCCGGATGTCGCCCTTTTAATCCAGAAACTCACAAGTGATGCCCACCCGGATGTGCGACTGGAAGTTGCGATCTTGGCTCCTCAAGTCGATTACCTTCCGACGATCGCCACCTTGCTGGAAGTACTTCGAAGTTCACCGAACGACAAGTTGATTCCGCATATCGTCTGGCAGAACTTGCATCCGCAACTGGAAAAACAGACGCCTGATTACCTCGCGTTAATGACTCAAGCACCTTACGAAAGTGACGCGACAACCTTGTCTCTATTACCACGCGCAACCGATCGCATCTTAGCCACGCCCGGTGTATCTGTGGAACACGTTGCGACGCTCGTTAAGCTCTTGGCATCTGATCCAGGCCAGAAAGAACAACTCGCGATCTGCCTCCAACGAATTACCCAGCAAGCTCAATCTCGCGAACTCACCGGGGAACGTCTGGCCCAATTGAAAACGGAATTGGCCGAATCACTCTCGATGATTCTCAAGCAAGGAAATGAACATCCCGGATATTACGATGCCGCAAATCTTGCGTTGGCATGGAACGATCCACAAGCAATGGAGATTGTGCCCCAGGTATTCGCATCATCGCAGATGCCGCCCGCGAGACGAATTGCGGCCCTTGACTCGCTGCTGACAACCGGTCATTCACAAGCCAATCAGCTTGTGCGTCAATACTTTGAAGATCGCCGGAACGATCAGGCAATGATTGGTCAAGTGATTCAGACGCTTGGGAAAACCGATTCGGATGTCGTGCCTAAATTACTGCTTCCGCGGCTCGACTCGCTTTCATCACAGAACCGACCTAAAGCGATTGAAGTGCTGTTACAGCGACCATCTTGGGCGATCCTTCTACTAACGCAGATTGAAACTGGCAAGCTCGATAAAGAGACGCTGAGCATTAATCAACTTCAACGCCTGGTCACCACCTCGAGCGAAGATGTTGGGCGAAAAGTAAATGACATCTATGGAAGTATTCGAAGTGGACGAGACCCTTCGCGGACGCTGATCGTCGCGCAAATGCGTCGTCTGGTCTCATCGCGGCAAGGCGATCCCCATCGAGGGATTGAGGTTTACAACAAGCTCTGTGGTCAGTGCCACAAGCTACACGGTAAAGGGCAAGAGGTAGGGCCTGACATTACTGTAAATGGCCGTGGAAATCTGGAGCAGCTCCTCTCGAACGTTTTCGATCCGAGCTTAGTCATTGGCAAGGATTACCAGGCCGTCAACGTGCTAACCGTGGATGGACGTGTATTGTCAGGCCTATTGGTCGAGGATAGCGATTCCCGAGTTGTACTAAAAATGCAGGGAGGCAAACAGGAAACGATTGCTCGTGATGATGTCGACGTCATGAAGACTTCCGACACCTCACTCATGCCGGAAGGTATAGAGAAGCAACTTAAGTCTGAGGAGATCGTCGATCTATTCGCCTACCTAACGCTAACCCAACCACCAGAAGATCCAACCGCAGAACTCATCTCAGGGGCAAGCCCCATCGATCCCGCTCAAATCGTCCTCCCTCAACAGACTGAGAACCTGTTAGCCAACGCCCAGGTCAGCACGAACGTGGATAGCTTTGAAGCGGGAAAACGAGGTCAGCCGCGTGATTTGATCTATCTTCCACAAGCAAAGAAATTTCTCGCCAACTCGCAGTGGCACGAGATCGGTGTCGGAGGTGGTTCTGAGTTAGGGGTTCTAAACGAGTCAAAAGCAGTCACCTTGAGCGCAACTTGGAAGGAACCAGTCTCGGTGAATTTCATCACCCTTTCCGGAAGCTATCCCAATCAACCACAGCCCGATACAGCTTGGCGAATCGAAGCGAAAATCGATGGTGTTTGGCAAACGCTTGAACGCGGTGTCGGCGGATGGTACGACAGTGGGCGGTATGTATGGGGCTGGCCAGGTGCGGTGAGTATTCCTATGGAAGGATTTCGAGTTCGCATTTTTAGCCCCAACGAAAAAACCCCTGTTCGCAGCATTCATTTTCGCGGCGAAGAGGGGTTCTCATGGTTTGTCGGCAATCTACCGCCCGAGGTGAACGTCATCCGGCAGTAGGCTGATTGTAATGAGCAAATTAACTCGCCTTGCGATTGGAAACGGTGACAGCGCCTTCCTTGTTCGCGTGGAAAACGCCAGGATCGTCCGATCCATCGCCGTCCCAGTCACCGACCGTTGGGACGTCGTCCCATTCACCAAGCTGGAACACTTTGTCCGTGGGCTCTTCGACACCGTTTCCGTTGTCGTCGACGACCCAGTGACCATCACGGTAAATCCCTAGTTCGTCGATACCGTCTCCATTCCAGTCGCCAACTACCGGAATATCGCCTGCCTGACCGAAGTCGAATGCGGCATCCACGGCCGGATCCCAGCGACCGTCACCATTGCTATCGATATGCCAGGTGCCGTTACGGAAGACGGCGATCGTACTGATTCCATCACCATTGAAGTCTCCGGCTAGGGCATAGTCGCCGCCTACTCCAAAGTGGAAAGTATGGTCGATTAAGTCCTGACGGAACTTGCCATGCTGAGCCACTTTCAAAATACGCGTTCCGAGTGGAGCATGCTCCACCTTGGGTGGAATGTTTTTTGGTTTCTCGATCGAGACGATCCGGTTTGCCGCATCTGGCAAACCTGGTTCTTCCTTGACCGCGCGAGGATCGTTCGGCCACGCTTTGCCGAAGATGCCAATATCGTCTTTACCGTCACCATCCCAATCGCCCACCACAGGTTGATCGCCGTCATGGCCGAGCTTGGCGTACATATCTTCGTCATCCCACTGGCCGTTACCGTTGAGGTCAATGAACCAATGACCGTCAATGAAGACCCCGAGTTCGCTCACGCCGTCACCATTAAAATCACCGGCGACCGGAATGGCTTTCTTCGAACCAAATAGTCGACTGAGCAATTCGGCTTCTTCGCCATCTTCCCCTTCAGTAAGCAGCGTCCAGCGTGCCTCGCTGAGGTTGTCGGCATTCCATGGGTTGAACTCGCCACTGGCCGACGTTAGCCAGTAAGGTGCGTCGGACGTAGCGACTGGCTCCTTACCGCGTGGATCCCCAGCATCAACAATACTTAGGTGCCAAGTAAATCCATTGGCCCCGCCGCCATACGGCAGGACTTCCGTAGGCAACACAAGTAGCGGTGCCGGAGCAATTAGTTCAGGCGAAGGTGGCGGAGTGATCACTGGAGGTGGTGTTACAGGCGGAATTCCCGGCGGAATTTCCGGTGGCGGGATGAAAGGAATCACCCGAACTTCGCTGAAGTTGTTTTCCAGCGATTCGGTTCCCCCCACAACAAAGATTCTAATGATCGCGTCGTTGCCTGGATTGACCGACAGCGAGGAGATTTCGGCAGATGATGTGCCTGGATTTACCGCCAAGCCACCCGTGGTACCTACCGTATCGATGCTATCTTCGTATCCATCCGGCTGAATCTGGTAAACGGCGTAGAATCCCGTTCGCAAACCGACGAACTTGTAGAATCCGTTGGCATCCGTGGTTACACGGATCGGACCGTTACCATAGATTCCCTGCAAGACCGAATCGCTCCCGCCCATGATCGGCTGGCCCGAGAAACCATCGCGAAGCTCGAGAATCACATTCGCTAGCGGCGTATCGTCATCCGTTCGCAGACCATCGCGAATCGAGGAGATGTCGTCAGGCAATTGTCCGCTGGCACTCGAGATCACATCACCATCTTGGAAGACGTAACCCGAAAGTGCGGCAGGCGGGATCTCGCAGAAATTGTGCTCGTCGAGATGTTGTCCAGAATGGGTGACAATGTTCGCGATACGATCGGTTTCGCTGGCATCAGCAAGGCCATTATGATCGATCTGTCCACCTTGAAAGTAACCCTCTGGCTGTGTTTCGATGACGGTGTAGGTGCCTGGTGGCAACCCAGTGAACGAGTAATGCCCGTTCTCGTCGGTCGTGGTCGTGGCGATGACGTTTCCGGCTTCGTCCAGGAGCGTGATCGTTACACCGACGATCGGATCTTCGTCTGGATCGAAGATGCAGTCTTGGTTTGGATCGACGTGAACAAAACCACCAATCGATGTCGGCAGAACTTCGCCGAAGTTGTATTCGACACCAGATTGGCCGAATTTCAAGTCAATCGAATGAATCACGTCACCAGGATTAGTGGCCGCTCCGATCGTTGCGCCATTGATCGTACCGGCGGTGTCTAAACCGTCGAGATACCCAGTTGGCTGTGTTTCAACGATTCGGTACTCACCTTTTGTCAGGCCGGTAAAGTGGTAATAACCATTGGAATCGGTGACGAGCGTGTTGACTAAGTTGCCATTCTTGTCGAACAACTGCACGGTTGTACCGGCAATTGCTTCTTCACCTGCATCGCGGATGCCGTCGTTGTTACGATCGTGGTAAACGTAACCAGACAGATCGGCCGGTTCGCTTTCGCAGAAATCGTAGTCTTCACCATGCTGACCCGCCATCAATGAAATCGATTCGATACGATCGTTCCCATTGAAGTTGCCAACTTGGATTCCATTGATGGTTCCGATGCTATCGCCACCATCGATCAAACCTGGCGGGGTAATCTCAACAATGGTGTAGGTACCCGGCAACAGTTCGCCGAAGAAATAATCCCCATTGGAATCCGTTACCGTCGACTTCAACAAGTTCCCATCGGCATCGAACAGTTGAATCGTCGCGCCGACAACCGGTCGCTTCGAAGCCGATTCATGATCGCAGTTGCCATCTTCATCGGTCAGATGCACACTGCCTGAGATCGACGCATACAGGTATTCGCCGAAGTTATAATTGATGCCGTGTTCGTCACTGCCAATCGCAATGTTGTTGATCGCATCGCCGGGATTCACGGCCACACCACGAATCGAGCCGTTAATCGTACCGGCCGAATCGATGCCGTCTTGGTAATCAATAGGATGCGTTTCTAAGACGCGATAGTTGCCAGGCGCTAAGTCGTTGAACTCGTAGAACCCAACATCATCCGTTAAAGTCACGAACGTCTCGTTGGTGTCCGTATTGATCAGCGTCACGGTAACACCGGCGATCCCTTCATCGCCGCTATCTTTCGTGCCGTTGATGTTTTGGTCGTGATAGACGTAGCCGCTGATCGAACCAAGCTTAATCTCGCCAAAGTTATACTCGATGCCTTCATCACCCCAGCGGACGTCGATCGTGTTAATTTCGTCGCCTGGATTCACCGCTGCTCCGACCGTGGTGCCGAAAATCGTACCAGCAGTGTCCAACCCATCGATGTATTCAAACGGCTGCAGTTCGACGATCTGGTACTGACCTTTGGACAAGCCAGTGAACTCATAGAAGCCGTTCGCGTCGGTGATGGCGAGTCCGGCTTGAATGCCGTTCGCGTCGAAAAGTTGAAGCAGTGTTCCTTCGATGCCTTCTTCACCAGCTTCACGAATCCCATTGTTGTTACGATCGTGGTACACGTAGCCTGAGAGGCTGGCCGGAAGGTGTTCGCAGAAATCGTAGTGCACACCGGAATCACCCGAAAGTAACTCGATATCGGAAATCCGATCGTTGCCATCAAGCTGACCAACCGTAATTCCGTCGATCGTTCCGACATGATCACCGCCGTCGATCAAACCAGGTGGAGTGATCTCTTCAATGGTGTACGTGCCCGGGAGCAAATTGCCGAAGAAGTACTCACCATTGGCGTCGGTGGTCGTTGTGGCAAGAAGTGTTCCATTTTCATCATACAGATTGATGACGGCCCCTTCGACCGGCGTCGTTTCAATCCCTTCCCCAAAGCAATTGCCATCAGGATCGGTCAGATGAACATGTCCACGAATCTCGGCAGGCCGTAGCTCTCCGAAGTTATAGTTCACCCCGGAGTCGCCACCTTTGAGCGCGATCGCCGAGATGCGATCACCCGGGTTGTGCGCCAAGCCTTGGGTGCTGCCACCGATTGTGCCTGCGGTGTCCTTACCATCTTGGTAAGTCGGCGGCTGAACGACTTCCAACACCTCGTACACGCCGGGCGGCATGTTCGTCACTTTGTAGTAACCGTTGGCATCGGTCGTAACGGTGAACGACTGAGGATTCCCCAGAACGTCGACACCTTGTACTCGAATCTGAACGCCAGCAATTCCTTCTTCGCCCGCTTCCTTGACACCATCGTTGTCACGATCGTGATAAACGTAGCCATCGATCATGGCCGGTGTCGCTTCGGCGAAGTCGTAGTCGACCGCTGCGGTGCCACCCAAGGGAATGCTGATTTCTGTCAACACATCGGGATCACCGCTTACCGTCGAGCCGGTAGCAGTACCTTCCACGGTTCCAGGCACAGCGCCGACGCTAAAGTAGCCGGTCGGCTGTGTTTCCCGAACTTGATACGTACCTGGCTGAAGTCCGAGATTCTCGCCAAAGACGTAGTTGCCATTCGCATCCGTGGTAACAGTGTTCCCTGTATCGACGAAAACGCCGTTCTCTTTCTTCCACAGCGAAAGCGTTACGCCCGCGATTCCCTGCTCACCGGCATCTTGGGTTAGGCTGAGATTCGGATCGTGATAGACAGTTCCACTGATGCTAATCGGCAGTGGATCTTGAATGATGCTACCAAAGGCACCGTCGGTACGGTCACGGTGACCAGTTGAATTATCAGCAGGAAGATCGAGCCCCGAAGCGATCAAGCGAGCATCGTATTGATCGTAAAACTTCGTACGGACCGTCGCATCCTCGTAGTGCGCAGCCGAGAATTCACCAGTTAGGATCGTTCCTTGGAATTCAGCACCAGAGGCAATCGGGTCGATCAGAATCTCATCTGGGTGAGATGGATCATAAATGATCACTTCATCCACATCGATCGAGAAACGAAGTTCTTCACCAGCATCGAAGCCCTCGAATTCCAGGATCAGCGTGCTTCCACCGTCTGTGACAATCGCTTTGACGGAATCAATTCCATCGGCGGAAATCACCTTAAACGGAAATGAAGCGTCTGCCCCGAGCCCACCTGGCGAGATATCGAAGATCATGTCCCCGGCGCTCAACCCTGGCAAATTGCCAAAGTTTTCGATTTGATCGCCATCAAAGGTAAGACGAGTAAGCTGCGTACCGGCCGCTCCGCCGTCAAAGGTCACGATGAAGGTATCGCCGTGGTCGTCACCACCGGCACCGTCTTCTTCGTGATAGATCGCACCTAGCTGTATCGCATCGGCGGCCATGACTCGGCGTGCTTCCAGCATCTCGAGTCCGCTAGTGCGAAGCGAACGATGGAGGGCTGCGTTTTTACCGCCACCAAAGAAGTTACGAAAACGACGCAATGCGTCTCGATAATGGAAACCCATCAGGCGACTCCTCTGCCTTACTTTCGCATCCGTGCGAAAATGGTGACCGAACTAATTCGAGAAACGGCTGACCGGAACCGTTAACACGGGGGGGGGACTATGGGGACCGCCAAGATCCCAAACGCGGAGTGTCGTATCGAATCCGCTTGAGATCATCGTTTGCCCTTGGGCGGTCAATGCTGCGACAGTGCCATCGTGGCCTGTCAGGTGATCAACTTCGCTTAGTGTTTCCAGGTCCCACATTCGAACCTGGTTATCGCTTCCACCGGTCGCGATCGTGGCTGGACGAATCAACGCCACGGAAAAGACTTTCGCGTCACCGGTCGAAACCGCTTCGATTTGCTGACCAGTGCTGGTAACAAAGGTCTTCAACTGACGATCGTCGCCTCCACTGACGATCTTCGCTCCATCGTGGGAGAAGACTATCGCGTGAATCCGATCGCTATGTGCTGGAATATCTCGGACGAACGTGCCGGTTTCAGCGTTCCAGATACGAATGACACCGGTACGTCCGGCGGCGGCAACAAGTTTACCGTCGGGCGAAAACCTAACCGTGCGAATGTCGTTACCGTGAGCTTCCAGTGTATGTATGCTCTTACCGTTGGTTGCATCGTGAATGGCGATTGATTTGTCGAAACCAGCCACGGCCAGACGAGTACCGTCGTGATTGAAGTCGAGAGCATTCACAACTGACGGAAATTCGCCGCCAGCGCGCAACTGAATGTTCTCTTGCACATCCCACAACAACAGGCGGTGGTCTTTCCCGGCGGTTGCCAGGGTGTGACCATCAGGGGAAAACTTCAAGGCGCAGACCCAATCTTCGTGGTCACGCAAAGTGAAAATCAAGCGGCCAGTCGAGACCTCCATGATCCGCACATAGTGATCGTCCCCAGCGACGGCCATCAACTTGCCCGCCGGGTGAATCTCAACGTCGGAGACAACCGGAGGATGCAGGCGATCAACACCTGGCTTTAGCTGAACGGTGTGCGACAACTTGACGAGGGGCATTTGAGCGAAAGTGACCGATGGCACGATCAATGTAGCGACTGCGGCTGTAGCGCCGAGAATGTGCTTGAACATCGTGAAGTTGCGTCTCCCTCGCTGAACCGAATCCCCAAACTTTCCGTAGTTTGAGGGCGTACGAAGGTATTTATCGACTGAACTTCACCAACTTCCGTAAGAGAACACCGAAAGTTCGCGGATTTAGGTAAACTTTTCCGGATGCGCGGCCGCTACCGCTGCTGGTATTGGCAAGAAAAGAGCGATATTGCTCAAGTCAAAGCGGCATGCGCGGACGCAATAGCTGGTCCGCGCGAAGAAAGTAACGATAGCTGCAAGTTCTGCTATCGTTTTTCGATCGGAACGAATTCGCGTTTGGTTTCGCCTGTATAGATCTGACGCGGACGACAAATTCGCTTGGTCTTCGATCCGTGCATTTCTTTCCAGTGGGCAATCCAACCAGGCAGACGCCCCATGGCAAACAGCACGGTAAACATCTGAACAGGAATCCCAATCGCTCGATAGATCACGCCAGAGTAGAAGTCGACGTTGGGATACAGCTTACGCTCTACGAAGTATTCGTCGTTGAGAGCCGCGTATTCCAGCTTTTGTGCTACGTCGAACAACGGATCTTTGATATCAAGCTTATCCAGCAGTCGATCGCAAGCCTTTTTAATAATCGTGGCCCGCGGATCGAAATTCTTGTAGACGCGGTGACCGAAGCCCATCAGACGGACTTTGCTCTTCTTGTCCTTGGCCAATTCGACGTATTTGTCGACATCACCGCCATTCTGGATGATTTCTTCCAGCATGTTCACAACCGCTTCATTCGCACCACCATGAAGTGGTCCCCAGAGGGCACTGATGCCCGCTGAAATCGAGGCGAACAAGTTGGCATCGGCCGAACCAACCATACGAACGGTCGACGTACTGCAGTTTTGTTCGTGGTCGGCATGGACAATCAGCAGGAGGTTCAGCGCGTCGACGAAATCAGGATCGACGTGGAACGGTTCGCTCGGCACAGCGAACATCATCTGCAGGAAGTTCTCGCAATATGACAAATCATTTTGCGGGTAAATGAATGGTTGGCCAAACGACTTCTTGTAGCTATACGCGGCAATTGTGGGCAGTTTCGCCAGCAACCGATGAATCGAGACTTCGACCTGTTCGGGATCGTGAGGGTCGAGCGAATCTTGATAAAACGTCGACAAAGCACTCACAACACTGGACAAAATGGCCATCGGGTGGGCGTCGCGAGGGAAGCCATCGTAAAACGACCGCATGTCCTCGTGCAGCATCGTATGACGGCGAATCGAGTTGCGGAAATTCGTGATTTGTTCTTCCGTGGGGAGTTCCCCGTAGATCAGCAGGAACATCACTTCCACGAAATCGCAATTGGCCGCGAGATCTTCGATCGGGTAGCCACGGTATCGCAAGATACCTGCTTCACCATCTAGATAGGTGATCGCACTGGTGGTCGACCCTGTGTTGACGTAACCTTCGTCTAGGGTGATGTAGTTGGTCGTGGCCCGCAACTTCGAGATATCGACTGCCTTTTCTTGCTCGGTACCTTCAACGACCGGCAGTTCGATTTCATTTCCTTCGATGATAAGCTTGGCATTCTCGGACATGCAGACTTCCTCACAGGGGCGTGCGCAATTAATCCCGGACGGCGGTACCGGGCAGCATTTCCGCGGAGATGGACGCATCGGCAGAAGGTCGATGCTGCGAGTAGTCGGCGCGGAAGTAAACTTGAATGTTATCTTTTGACCGCTACTTTACTCGATTGTAGAGGCCAACAAAATAGGCGGTACATCGGAATCGTGCCGCATAAGCATCGCTAATCTTGGCGATACCACCGAAAATCGGCATGCTCGCTAAATTCTTCGCGTTTACGCCCCATGAGAAAACAAGAATCTTGGGGGGAAGAATGGCAAATTTTAAAGATTAGGCTGTCTATACCGGAGGTAATACCAGCTACCTGGGTGGTGCGTCCTGCTTTTCATTGTCGAAGATGGTCCAAACTTGAGCCTTGGACTTCACCTCTTTGATGTAAGCTTCCATCGCTTTCTGCTTACGCTCTTTCTTGATTTGCTCTTTGATCTCTACCTGGGCCTTGGTGAAGGGGACCATTCCTTCTTCTTCTCGCTCTGTAACACGAACAATATGAAACCCTTCTTCCGATTCGATAATTGGGCTCAGTTCGCCGACTGGAAGGCTGAAAATTGCTTGGTCAATGGCTTCGTTCTTCAAGCTTCCCTTGCTGGTCCAGTCATACTGGCCACCTTTTGAGGCGCGAATCCCTTGCGACTCTCGCTTCGCGACAGCATCAAGCGGGGCACCTCGCAAGACTCGATTTCCCATGGCAGCCACCGCTTCCCAGGCAGCCTGGCGATTTGGAAACTCGGTGAATTTGACCATCAACTGTTCCCATTTAGCCCGAGCGGCTTTTTGATAGTCGGCGGAATGCTCGTCATAGAAGTCGAGCATCTGTTGATGCGTGACTTCCTCGTCACTCTTAACATGGCGTTGGATCTGCTGATAAGCGACCACCTGCTCGACAAAACGTTGTTTCTTTTTTTCCAGTGAGCTTCCGATCTTTCGCAGTTCGATATCGAGTTCAGCGCGCGTTTGCACGCCCGCTTCTTTCAAATCAGCTTCCAACTGGTGTTCGTAATAGTTCTTGGCCAGCATCTCCGACATCTCTCCCCTTCGATCCGCAGGAACATTCCGCAAGAATTCGAGGTAGACGATTTTGACATCGATCATGCCTGGCAGCATTTGCTTCAAAGCTTGCTCTTTGAACTGCTCAATGTCTTCTTCGCGAACCGAGCCGCGTTGCTCTTCTGGTATGGAAGCAATCCGCTGTTGGATCATTTGATTGACTGGCCCGAGGACGTCCCCCGCAAGAATCGGATCGCCATTAACGATTGCTACGATTCGAGCTGGCTTGAATAAATCGTTGTCTTCGGCAGCTGGTTGCTGCGAAAGGTTGGCAACGTACGGAGTCGCTGTTGGAGCAGCAGCGTAGTTGGTAGGTGCGGCGTAGGCACTTGGATAATCTGTGGGCAAATTGGGACCAACGGGGGCCGCATTCGGTACCATCGCCTGGGTCGACATAGCTGGATAATTGGAATACTGCCCCGTCGACGGATAGCTGCCTGCGTTCGGATAGTTAGCGGTAGCCGGATAGGAGCTTGCCTGGGGATAGCTGCTATTTTGCGGCGTGTAGGTCGGCGCCGGACCGACATTCGGCGAGTAGTTGCTAGGAGCGGGCGTCCCGTACGCAGGTGCGGTATCGGAGATGACCGCAGTCGTGCCGGTATTGTTTTGCATCGAACCAGTCGGCGGATAGCTGATTGGGGATGATACCGGTTGTCGCGTTGGAGCGGCAGCCATCTGATATTGAGGCTGTCCACCGCCACGTCGCTCGGCGAAAGGATCTTGCGGAGTCGCTTCGGCAGCTGCTTCTTGCTTCCACGGATTCCAACTCGACGGCCAACCAAATTGCGCATTGGCAGCCGGAGGCGAGACAAAGTATACCCCGACAACGAACCCGGCCAATAAGAATCGAACCCGGAATGACTTGCTCGTCAATTGCGTTGCTGAGATCACGGTGTTTGAAGTCCCATCCATAAGCAGATCGATCAGGTTGCGGCTTCTTGCCACATTCCGCGCGAGAAAATTGCGGGCGGAGTATAGAAACGCACCTAGCTTGGTTGCAACATCATTCCGGCAAAATCGAGCAACTTCGATCCATCCATGCTGGCATCAGGCAGCGGAATGTATGCTTTTGACTCGTCAACGATCCGCACCTTCTTGCCACGCAACCGTGCTAGCTGCTCGATTCTCGATTTATTGGTATACACGAACACCAAGAAGGTTTGATCGACTTCTTCTTCAATATAGATTGCCGAAACCTGCCAGAATGCGGCATCCAGCTTCAAGTTCACCAAACGCAGTAATTCGTCGACGACCGGTGGTGGCGTACCAAACCGGTCACGAAGTTCTTCTCGGATCTGGATCAGGTCGTCGTCCGAGGCAATTCGGGTCATCCTGCGATACAGGTCAATCTTCTGCCGCATATCTCCGATGTAGTCGTCCGGCAGATAGGCCTCGACTGGCAGATCGATATCAACGTCGATTGTCAATTTTGGAGGCAACTTCTGAAGTCGCCGAACGGCACTCTCCAACAATTGGCAGTACAACTCGTATCCTACTGTGGCGATATGGCCACTCTGTTGCGTACCAAGAATATTCCCCGCACCTCGGATTTCGAGATCACGCATCGAAATCGCAAAGCCTGCCCCCATGTGGCTGAACTCTTCAATCGCATGCAATCGCTTGCTAGCGATCGGCGTTAGATGCTTGGCCGGTTCCAGCAACATATAGCAGTAGCCACGATGATGCGATCGGCCAACGCGTCCACGCAACTGATGCAGGTCCGCCAAGCCGTAGCGATCAGCCTCGTCGACGAAGATCGTATTCGCATTGGGAATATCGAGCCCGCTTTCGATGATCGTCGTGGCGAGCAAGAGATCAAACTTCCCGTCAATGAAGTCGACCATCACTTGCTCAAGTGCTCCCTCTGCCATCTGACCGTGCCCAATACCGATCTTAGCTTCCGGCACGATGCGTTGCAGCTTGGCGGCAACGACTTGAATGTCTTGCACGCGATTGTGCACGAAGTAGATCTGCCCGCCCCGATTTAGTTCACGGAGTACCGCATGCCGAATGAGTTCGTCGCTCCAACGAGAAACCTTCGTCTCGACGGCGATTCGATCCTTGGGGGCCGTTTCGAGATTACTGATGTCACGGACACCAACTAAAGACATATGAAGGGTTCGCGGAATCGGAGTCGCCGTCATGGTCAAAACGTCGACTGTGGTACGCAACTGTTTTAAGCGTTCCTTAACTTCCACGCCAAAACGCTGCTCTTCATCGATGATCACCACGCCCAGATTTTGAAAAACGACATCCTTGGAAGCCAAGCGATGTGTTCCAATGACGACATCAACCGTGCCGTTCTTCAAACCTTCGACGACTTCACGTTGTTCCTTAGCGGTTCCAAATCGGCTCAATCGTGCGATCGAAAAGGGAAACTCGGCCATCCTTTCCCGAAAGGTCTTGTAGTGCTGCTCTGCCAAGATGGTTGTGGGCACAAGTACGGCAACCTGATATCCGTTGTCGACCGCCTTGAACGCGGCTCGCATCGAAACTTCCGTCTTACCGAAACCGACATCCCCACAGAGAAGTCGATCCATGGGACGCGGCTGCAGCATGTCTTGCTTGATCGCAGCGATCGCCTGAAGTTGGTCGTCGGTCTCCTGGTAAGGAAATGACGCATCAAATTCATATTGCCAACGCGTATCTTCCGCGAAAGCGATACCTGGCCGACTGCGTCTCTCTGCTTGCACGTGCAGAAGATCCGCCGCAAGATCTTTGACCGCCTTTTCGACGTTCTCTTTCTGCTTCTTCCAAACAACCCCACCAATTCGAGCCAACGGTGGGCGAGTCTTGCTTCCGCCAACGTATTTCTGCACCAAGTCGATTTTCGAGGCAGGCACGAAGATTTTCGTCTCACCATGAAATTCGAGAACCAGATGCTCCTCAGCATTGCCTTGCTTCTCAATCAATCGCAGACCGCGATAGCGGCCAATCCCGTGACCGAGATGGACAACCAGATCCCCTTTCTTCAGGTCAAGGAAGCTGTCGATCACCTTCCCAAGACGCCGCGTCTTCGTACGATGGATCGCTCCACGATGGAAGATTTCATCGCCACTGATTAATACAAGTCGCCCTTCGCGAAAGCGAAATCCTTGATGCAGGCCACCCAATACATAATGGAGGCGACCTGACTTGGCGACCTCGGTGGCATCTAAAATCTCGTGCAGCCGTTCAAATTCTGCCTCCATCCGGCAGACGATGACCACGTCGAGACTCTGACTCGCAACATCGAGTTCGCCCCGCACACGATCGATGTCACCACTAAATTGCTCGACCGATTCGAAATTCAGATTTGCCGTAACGTTGAACGTTCCGCTTGAGATCCCCGCGACCGATACTTTGCGGAAGTCGTTAAGCCGGGCAATCGTTTCGGCGAATTCGAACGCATCGCGAACGTCATCCACACGTTTCAAATAGTCATCTGCCGTCTGCTTCATCTGATCCGGTTCGATCAGCATGAAGACCGTATCCTCAGGCAAATAACTGATGAAGCTTCCCTGGTAATCGCGTGAGTGTCGGAGTGCGGTGATGTCGACTTGCTGAAGTGTTTCGACGCTGCGCTGCGTTTCGACATCGATCTCGCGGATCGATTCGATCTCATCACCGAACAGTTCGACACGGACTGGTCCGTTCCAATCAGGCGCGAAGACATCGAGGATTCCTCCTCGCAGCGAAAATTCGCCCGGTAACTCAACCGCGCTCGTCGAATGGTATTTGTGAGCCAACAACCACTTGGCTAGTTCGTCTGCCTCGAATCGCTGCCCCACTTCCAATCGGCGACTATTCGCCAAAATGTTCTCTTTGTCCGGAACAGGCTGAATCAGGCTTTCAATCGAGGTAATCAGAATTGGTGGACATTCGCCGTACACCAAGTGCTTCAAAATACGTAATCTCGCTGCATAGATCTCGTCATGCAGACGGCGTTCTTCCGGAGACGATTCCCAGGCCGGAAAGGAACTTATCTCGCTGTCAGAGAACAGCGGAATCGCATCAGCGAGTTTCTCAATCTCTGTCAGGTGTGGAGCGACCAGGACAATATGCGAACCAACTTCCGCTTGAATTGCCGAAGCGACGAGCGCGCAGGCCGATCCCCAGACTCCTTCCAGCGTTGCGTCCTTGCCCTGATTTAAGGCTTCAAGGACATGCTGAAACGACTCGTTCTGCTCAAAACATTGCGGCAGGCTTTTGAGCATCGCCGCCGCTTGCTGGGATGTCGCGAGGCTCATTATGGATTGGTGTGAATTCTAGGTCGGATGATAGAATCGGGCCAAGATGACATAAGGCAGATTTTACGTTCTTTTGGTTTTCAAGGAGGAGTTAGCGGATGAGGATTCAACTCGCGCTGGGCTTGATTGTATTTGGTTTTCTCTGCTCAAACCTAGCGGCTGAGGACATTCCAGGCTGGGGCGTCTTAGTCGACCCGGTCGGCAATTGTCCTGTCGAATTCACCAAAACGGGCATCGCCATTCAAGTCCCCGCAGGCATTCATGACATGAACCCCTATTTACGTCAGACGAATGCTCCCCGAATCTGGCAAGAAGTTGCTGGGGATTTCCTGATCGAAGCACGAATCATTGACTTCCCACGTCCGCAAGCCAAAACCGGAGTTAACGGTCATCAAAGCTATATCGCCAGCGGCATTCTTGTCTGGCAGGATGACGCCAATCTTTTGCGATGGACTCGATCGGCTAGTGGCGAGGCGAAGCAGATCTATCTGAGTTGCGAGCAGTATGAGAAGAACACGGCCATCGGAGTTGGCAATTTTCCATTAGAAGACAAACCAGTTTCACTTCGAGTCGAACGAAGAGGGGATCGCATACGTATGTGGGCTACGTACGACACGTCTGGCTGGAAGATGCTGCTTGATCGCCGGTGTGGCTATCGAGAGACACTGAAAGTGGGTGTTTTCGGTTTGAACGTGACAGAAAAGGACGTCGAGTTCCATTTTGAAAACCCCTACGTACTAGCCGAGAAGAAGACGACCGAAGACCAATAGCCCAAGCAAACACGACGTAACACACTAACTGAACAGCACTTACACACACTACACAGACAGCATGCGAACTATCTTTCCTGTATTGATGCTAATCGTGTTGCTTCATAGTTCGGCACTTTCTCAAGAGTTACCTGGCTGGGGCAATCTCGTTGATCCAGTTGGCGACTGCCCGGTAGATCTCAACGAAAACGGAATCACATTAACGATTCCCGCAGGCGTACATCAACTAAATCCCACGATGCAGATCGTGAATGCACCACGGATTCTGCAACCTATTGAAGGTGACTTCCTGTACGAAGTCCACGTCAAAGAATTCCAAAGGCCCGAGGCGAATAGCGGTGCAAACGGAAATCGAAGCTACTTGGCAGCGGGAATCGTTGTTTGGCAAGACGAAAACAACTTCCTGCGCTGGACACGTTCAGCTAGTGCAGAAAAGCACGCCATCTACCTCAGCTGCGAGCAGTTCGAGGGCGGCCAGCATGTCGGTGGTGGTTACTTCAAATTGAAGGATCAGCCCGTATGGCTGCGAGTAGAACGTCGTGGAAAGATGCTGAAGATGTCAGCATCGAACGATGGAAAGACCTGGTCGGAGGCCATTGAGCGTGATTGCACTTACGCAGATCGCCTCGAAGTGGGCGTTTTCGGGCTCAATGTCACCCAGCGAGACCGAAAGTTCGATTTCCACGGTTCCTATCTACTCAACTAACATCTGCCAACTGGCCGAACAACTTGGCACTATCCCGCGAATCGCGGAATTCGCACGACATTCGCGAAAGTTTTTCCTCGGCGTAACACCTTGCTGTTACAGGACTTCCACCTTTCGCCAAATTTCACCGATCAAATTATCGCCACCCCCGTTTGACAACTACGGCCCGGCGGTGATACATTGCGTCCTTCCAGTTGAGGGCAAGTCCTTCACAGGGAACAATCACTTCAACAACGAAGTGCAATTTGATCTTTGACAATTTGGTTGGTAGATGGCATTTTGTGTGACGAAGTGCTGTTTGATTGAGTTGCTTGTCGCTTGACGAGTAGTGCAACGAACAAAGCTTTGTCGCCTAAAAACGATGCAATTTCATAGAGTTAAGGTTATTACAATTATGTGTTGCCTTTGAGTTCAGTTTCGACTGAATTGCTTTGGCAGTGCCGATAAGAGTAATGACCGTTCTCAAAGAGAATCTAAACGTCTGCCGGTTGTAGCTCAAGTCTTCTCCTGAGAGGGTGAAGCAACGAGTTGCGATACAGCAGCGTATTAGAATCGTTACAAGATACGGATCTCAGTGACCAGCTCTTAGACAAGTTGGTCACATTAAAGTAGTCCGAAATG